>VGML01000062.1 GCA_016866415.1 Bacteroidota bacterium
TTGGGTTAACTCCCAATCGTGCGGATGCCATGGGACATGTTGGAGTTGCAAGAGACTTGTTGGCTCATTTGAATTTTCACAAAAAACAGCAATTAAAAATAGATTGGCCTGAAGTAAATGATTTAAAACCAACG
Organism: Bacteroidota bacterium; assembly: GCA_016866415.1. Lineage (GTDB taxonomy): Bacteria > Bacteroidota > Bacteroidia > Flavobacteriales_D > Crocinitomicaceae > UBA952. Next base: position 135 of record VGML01000062.1, read on the forward strand.
TCTCATTTTCCAATTACTATTAAAATTGAAGACAATAAAAATTGTTCACGATATTGTGGAGTTACGATTACGAATGTAAAGGTTGCTCCTTCACCAGAGTGGCTTCAAAAAAATTTGCGTGCTGTCGGTTTGACACCGATAAATAACGTGGTTGACATTACAAATTTCGTGATGCGTGAACTTGGAACGCCACTTCATGCCTTTGATGCTGATTTATTGAATGGACAAATTGTGGTAAAAATTGCTACAAAAGATTCAAAATTCACCTCCCTTGATGGAGTTGAACGCACCTTGTCTGGAGAAGAATTAATGATTTCAAATGGCTCAGCTGATTTGTGTATCGCAGGAGTTTTTGGAGGTCTGACTTCCGGAATAAAAACAGAAACGCAAAATGTTTTCTTGGAATCGGCGGTTTTCAATTCTGTTTCTGTTCGAAAAACGGCTCGTCATCATGGATTAAATACCGATGCAAGTTTCCGATTTGAACGTGGTGTTGATCCAGAAATGACATTTTATGCACTGAAACGAGCTGCAAACTTAATTATTGAGGTTGCGGGAGGCTCGATTGGAATGACTCCACTTGATATTAAAGTTGAGAATTTCGAACATAAAAAATCATTGACAATCAATTTAGATCGAGTGAACCAATTAATTGGTTATTCGATTTCAAAGGATCAACATTTTTCCATTCTTCGCGATTTGGATTTTAAAATTCTTTCAGAAAATAAGAATGAAATTGAATTAGAAATCCCGGCTTATCGCATTGATGTGACACGTGAAGCTGACATTGCTGAAGAAGTTCTTCGAATCTATGGTTTCAATAACATTCCATTGCCAGAACGTTGGCATTTGGCAGTGAATTCCAAAAAATCCATTGACCGAGAAAAAATTCAAGCAACCATTTCAGAACTGCTGGTAGCAAAAGGATTTTATGAAGTCCTAAATAACTCATTGACCAAAACAACATACACTGAGACTTTTGAGAGCGAAATTTTAAAATCGGAACGAAATGTTCGCTTATTGAACCCATTGAGTCAAGATTTGGAGGTTATGCGTCAAACGCTCATTTTTGGTTTATTGGAGAACATTCAACGCAACCAAAATCGCCAGAATCCCAACCTAAGATTGTTTGAATTTGGCAAGAACTATCATTTGTATCCATCTGGTTATGAAGAAACTAATGTGCTTGCCATTGCGATTACAGGAAGTAAATCACTAGAATTATGGAATAGTGACAAAGATTTAGTTTCCTATTACACCTTGAAAGGAATTGTAAAATCTCTTTTCGAAAGAATTGGCTTGTATGATCATTTACAATTTCAAACGATTCAAAATGAATTATTTACCGAAGTAGAGAAATGTAAAATTCTGAAAAAAGACATTTTAGAAATAGGTTTGGTTTCACAACAATTATTGAATCATTTCGACATCAAAAATCCAGTCTATTGTGCCTTCATCAATTGGGATCAACTGATTGAAAATTTGAAAATTGTAAAAATCAATTTCAAGGATTTACCAAAAACATTTGCCGTAAGAAGGGACTTTTCACTTCTGTTAAATAAAGAAACCACTTACGCTGAATTGAAAGAAACAGCATTGAATTGCGATAAAAAATTACTTCGAGAAGTGAATTTATTTGATGTTTACGAAGGGAAGAATTTAGAAGCAGGTAAAAAATCATATGCACTTTCATTTACATTTCAAGATCAAGAACGCACGCTAACGGATTCCGAAATTGACACGGTAATGAACAAGATTAAAACGTCTTTCGAAGAAAAGTATGGAGCTTCACTACGTTAATAGAATTTGCTTAACTCTATTTTTTCATTAAAATTTCCACGAAACAAGATGCAGTTAAGGAATCTGTTCCTCTAGCGTCTGTCGTGGACTCATCGAAATCATCGTATTTTTTCTCAACTTTTTCTAAATAACAATCAATAAAATCCTGTTTACTTGTTCCAAGAAACTCCAATGAACCTTCTGATTTTTTGATGTAATCGCTGGCTTTCTTTTTATCTTCCTCTGTCCAAGAACCTTTTTTACTTCCACAGGAGAAAATTGATAAAGAAATTGTAGTAATAAAAATTATATTTTTCATATTTTGATATTTAATCGCTAATTGACTTTTTTTTAAAATCAGAATGTAAATTGAGAAAGATCACTGAATTTCAAGCTTACTTGGTCTCCCGAATCCATATTTTTCAATACCAACGTTTCATTATTCAATTCATTTTCACCGAGTAAAACAGTAAATTTCACGCCTCGATCATTGGCATATTTCATTTGTTTTTGAAGTTTAGCCGTAGTTGGATATATTTCACAATCTATGCCTTTTTTTCTGAGATCATTTGCCAATTCCAAACATTTCTCGACTTCCTTTTCTCCGAAATTCACGAATAAAACCGTTAAACCTGAATTCACCTCTTTCGGAAATAAGTCTAACTCGTTGAGTACATCATAAATTCGATCAGCTCCAAATGAAATTCCAACGCCAGATAATCCTTTCAAACCAAAAAGACCTGTCAAATCATCGTAACGACCACCGCCACAAATACTTCCCATTTTTACATCGTGCGCTTTGACTTCAAAAATGGCTCCTGTATAGTAGTTCAAACCACGAGCTAATGTCACATCAAACTCTACTTCTCCCCTTTCCAACCCTAGTCTATCTATCGAATTCAAAACAAAATCCAACTCTTCGATTCCTTTCAAACCAATTTCCGAAGCGCTTAAAAATGTTCGCATCAAATTGAGTTTTTCCTGATTTGTTCCTTTTAATTGAAACAAAGGTTTGATTCGTTCAATCGCACTTTCTGATATGCCTTTGGATCTTAATTCTTCCAAAACACCCTCCTCACCTATTTTATCTAATTTATCAATGGCAATTGTAATGTCTACAATTCGATCAGTTTCACCACTCACTTCGGCGATTCCTGTAAGTAATTTCCGATTATTTAATTTAATAGTAAAACCAGGAAGATTTAATCGCGTTAAAACAGCGTCAAAAATTTGAATCAATTCAATTTCGTATAGTAAGGAATCACTTCCCACCACATCCGCATCGCATTGATAAAATTCTTGATAACGTCCGTGCTGCGGTCGATCAGCTCTCCAAACCGGCTGAATTTGATAACGTTTAAACGGAAAAGAAAGTTCGTTCTGATGTTGAACCACAAAACGAGCAAAGGGCACTGTTAAATCATAACGCAATGCTTTCTCAGCAAGCGAATTCGCAAATCGAGGTAAATTATCATTTTGTAAAGCCTCAACATCCGCTTTTTTCATTTTTTCGCCCGAATTCAGAATTCGAAAAATCAAACGATCTCCTTCTTCCCCATATTTTCCCAACAAAGTTCCTGACAATTCTAAACTCGGCGTTTCGATTGGTGCAAATCCATATAGTTTAAAAACCTGCTTAATCGTATCGAAAATATACGTTCGCTTGTAAACATCGGAAGGCAAGAAATCACGCGTTCCCTTGGGAATAGCCGGTTTTTGAGACATATTTTCAACACTTTAGGTCCTGCAAAGTTAGAAATAAGCTGAAAAGATATTGAAATGAATTACCTAAATTTGTTTATGGATGAATTGCAAGCAAAACAACAATTACTGAATTACATCAACCAACGCATTTCTTTGACCGAAGATGAACAGCAAAAAGTGGCCAACGCCTTTCAATTAAAGCAATTCAAAAAAAAGGAATATTTTCTTGAGCAAGGTCGACCTAACCGACAAGAAGCCTTTGTTGTTTCAGGAACTTTTCGCGTTTTTCACATTGACAATAAGTCCATGGAGCACGTATTGTATTTCGGTTTCAAAGATTGGTGGGTTGGTGATAGTGCCTCTTTCAACAGTGACATTCCTTCGTTTTTAAATGTCCAGGCGATGGAAGATAGTTGGCTTTTGCAAATTCAATGGGAAGAAAAAGAAAAACTTTATGAGGATGTACCGAAATTAGAAAGACTGTTTCGAATCATTACAATGCGCACATTGACAGTTTTGCAAAAGCGATTTTTTCTAACAGTAGGAGCTAGTGCGGAAGAACGTTATTTGGAATTACTCGAACGACATCAAGGCATCGAACAACTCGTTCCACAGCATCAAATTGCGTCCTATCTTGGTATTTTACCAGAATCCTTGAGCCGAATGAAAAAACAGCTTTTAATGAAGAATAAAGGAATTTAATCCCATGAAATTATAATACAGCTATCCTTATGATGGCGAAATAACCGAGGAATGAACTAGCTTATTCGTTCCAATTTCTAACACAGAAAAATACTTGGATGAATTAAACTCATTTTTTGACGAAGATAAACCTTTGTTATCTATTCTCAGCGGCAACAACTGTTGTCTCAACGATTAAATTATTTTTCAGTTCGAATCAATTACTTTTTACCGAGTCATTGCTTTCCGAAACAACAACAGAATTAGGGCAATCATTACCTTCTTCAAAACTAGGAGAAAAATTAAGAAAAAACAATGTTTCTGAATTATTGTGCTCTCTTAATTTTACAAATAATTTAATTAGATTTACGTCATTAAAATAAGAAAAGATATGCCTCAACACTATCGTCCAGACAAGGAAAATTTAGACTTAGAACTGGAAAAAATGGACACCAACCTGTATCAGATGGTTGAACAAGGTCTTATGCACGAAGATATGATTATGATTATCGAATCATTGGTTTCAGATTGGTGTAAAGAAAACCTCAGCACATTCATCAACACTTACCAAACCTTCGCAAAAGAATTTGAAGAACTATCGGACGATGATAAAAAGTATTACGCGGACATGGATGAGTTTATACAGGAAAAAGGTAATAGATGGTGGATAGAAACATTTTATCAGGCCACCAATGAGGAAAAAGAAACGTTGCTACACCGATACAATCTAACGATTTCCTGCTGTTTGCATAGTACTACGTATGATTACTATACTATCCTAGAAACCATAGAAAATTCATGGAATAATTAATAGCTATGTGTCTCCTTTATGGACATTAAAACACCAAGAAATTTACCTTTAATCCCATGAAATTATACTACAATTATCCGTATGATGGCGAAATAACCGAAGAAAGAACGGGTACATTTGTTCCAATTGCTAACATAGAAAAATACTTGGATGAATTAAACTCATTTTTTGACGAAGAGAAACCACTGGTAACTATTCTGGCAGCGGCAACTGAGAATGATCCAACCACTAAACTATTTTTCACTTCATACCATTTACTGTTTTCAGCGCCATTACTCTCGGAAAGTACTGATGAATTGGGACAGGCGTTACCCTCTGCAAACCTTGACGAGATTTTAAAAGAAAATAAGGTCTCAGAATTACTATACGCTTGGTTAATTCAAGTAAATCCAGAAGAAATATACCTAAGCGATTACGTAGTTAAGCTCGCCCAACCCGGTCAAACGATTCCAATCGAACGTTATGACAGTGAGTATGGAAATTACAACTATGAAGTGAACAGTTAAATTAGTTTCAAAAATTAGACGATTAATTAAAATAAAAAAATGAAAAGATTAATAGGTGTAATAAAAATTACCATTGTTGGTTTTCTTGTTGTTAACTTATTTATAGGCCTTATTTTATTTCTCGAAAGTTATATTGAAGGAACAGAAATGCCTCTCAAGTATTTCGGATTTGTAAATCTTTATGGAATTATTACCTGTGTTATTTTTGGATATTTAGATCAGCCAATTCTTGAAAAAAGATTATTGATTGGAATAACCATAGGAACTGTTTTGCTTATCATTACTTCATTTTTTATTGGGAGTGATTTACTTCTTGAGCAATCTTTTTTTCTCTTTTTCGGAATTGTACTTGGAAGAAAAGCAGTAGTTGCTATCGATATGTTTTTAAATGAGTCTGACTAAGAAAATAAATTTTTTGCAAAACCAGAGATGTAAATAATGCAAAAATTAAATGCGAATAATTTACGTTGAATCGATTAATTAACTAGTTCTTTAAAGTTTATCTATTCTTTATTCCCTTTTTTTCCACGTTAAACCTCGTTCGTTACTTGATGAGTTGTAAAAATAAATTGTATTTTAGCTAAGTAATATAACACGCAGTTTATACTGCAAGATTTAATGCTCGAATTAGAATTGTAGCTTGTGTAAACTATCAAAAGGAATAGGACAGAAAAAGAACCACCAAAAAAGATGGAAACAAGAGAAAGTATCGCACTATTTTCATACCTAAATTAAATTAACTAAATAAAGAGTGTCAATCATAAATTTATATTCAACTGAAAATACACCGTTATTTCTTTTAAATCGTGAATTTTTTAGCATTGCTTGGGGGCAAAAGCATTTCGGATATTTCGTGGATCCAATTAACGGTTATTTCATTGAATATCAAAATCCAGTAAATTGGAACTTCTTTTCAACAGCAAAAAACCAAATGAATAGTGTGTTTTGGGGACATGAAACCGATGGTTTTATCACAAGAAAAGATTTGTTTCAAAACATAAACCAATTAAAAGTTACAAATACCAAGCAAGAAAGTGTTGAATTCAATTTGTCTGAAATTCAAAATGATATAATAAAATCTGGCTATGATCAAGTAGGTGGTGGGTGCGATATGGGTATTTCTTCATATACTATTTTAATTTATGACATATACAATAATCTATACACAAGAAATATACTCAACACTGACGGAGATGTTTGTTTAAGAAGTCGATCATTGTTCGCTAATGAATTGATGCGTTATTTTCAATTATAGATTGACTCAAGACATCTTAATAGAAAAAAACTTTAATTTGCAAACAAATTTGATGATGAAATAGTTCTTAATTCAATAAATGAAATTGAAGAATTGACTACAGGTCTTTGCAATAAAATCTGGCAAAAAATTGTAATGGTAAAAAATGAAATCAATGATTTAGAATCAAAATATTCAAATAATCAGAATAATATTATTTAAAATTAAAGATTAATCAAAAGCCGCGAATTCGGACAAAAACATCTGAAAAAATAAATAACTTTAATTTTCAATAAATCAATTAACATTTTATTAAATGGAAAAAAGATACGAAGGATTTTTAGCCTCGCACGGACTCTATATTCTTGACACATTTTCTGGTGAAGTAAGATTTATCGCTCATGGTTCAGACATACCTAGTGTTTCAATTGAATCAACCCAAAATATTAGTAATTCGAATAATTTCATCCAAACAAATAGCTATTCTCCCTTTGAAAATGAGGTGATTTCAACCTATCCATATCTCATTGCAAAGCCATTTTCAGACTTAATAAACGAGAATGATAGTCGAATGAAATGTAAATTAATGGTTGACACATTTACGGCTGTTCTTAAATATCTAGCCTTACAACTTGCTAGTGAATATATTCGTGCAAAGGACTTAAAGGATATACAAATTCATCAAACCTTAACCAAAGATCTTTCTCGTCCATTAATTTCAGCATGGAATTTATTGATTGCTAGGTGCCTGCCAGTGATGAATGATAACAAAGTCCCTTTATTTTCTCCTGAAATTAAAGTTGCTTATGAAAAATTAGAATCTAAATGTAAAGATCCATTTCTAGTAACACAATCATATAGTGATGAGAATGGAGAAATTAAAACAAAAACGAAAAAACTCGGTAAAATTCAGGCTTTGATTAATTATAGAAATGGACTAGCTCATGGGTTTAATCAAAGTCATACAAGAGCGCAAAAAGAGTTTGATTTATACTATCCATTATTATGCGATATTTTACAAGAGGTTCGATTTATTTCGAGATATACACTTTGGCATGTAGAATCTGCTCGAAAGGGTATAAACGGCATTAGATTGATGGGCATTAACCCAACAATGAAAAAATTGGATTTTGACTACAAAGAAGTGAACCCTTCCATTTCACCTCTCTTTTTGATTAATGACGCTACAAATGAAATTTTACCCCTTTATGCTTTCTTCGATTTAGATGAGACAAATGAAACCGGTTTACCCGAATTAGGTAAAGATGTATTTGTTTTTGAAGGAAACACAAAAAGTACTATTATATACCTTTCTTCTAGTGGCGAGCACTTAGAGAAATCATCTCGCTTCCAACATTGGAAAGAACTTCTCGCCCAAAAGCAAATGGAAGTTGAATGGGCAGATGCAAAAAATTTATCCTTGAATACACTTCATGCAATAGGTAAACACATCAGTGCAACTGGAATTCAAGCTTTGATTTCTTCCGCAAAATATTTAAGAGAGGCAACAATTCCCCGGCAAGATTTAAATGAACTTTTAGATTCTTTTAGTGTGGGAGATTTTAATGGGTTCGTCCTTGGTGGCGAAAGTGGCATTGGGAAAAGTACCTTGCTCGCGCATAAAACTGAAGAATGGCAGGCTAAAGGTCATATGGTAACGTTCTATAGGGCTAGTGCATTTAATCATAGTGATATTGCGAACAAATTACTTCGTGACTGCGCTCTAAAGCTAAGCTACTTAGAGGATTTTTTAAGTGTGTTAAACCCTTTATTTTCTGAAACAGAAAAGAAATGTTATCTTATAATAGATGCGCTAAATGAGTATGACGGTGATTTAAATGAACTAGTCAAATCAATAGAAAATATGATTGTACAAGCATCAAATTTCCCATGGTTTAAAATCATTGTTAGTATTCGTGACAGCGCTTACAATAGAATCAATTCTCGGTTTGGTGAATTAATACAAAATAAATATTTTACGATTGAAGAAGATAAGGGTGGAGAAAAAGTTCGTTCAAATATTATTCGTTTACAACCTTTTTCAAAAGATTTTGTCGAGAAATTATATAACGCTTACCGAGATTTTAAATGGAAAGACACTACATATAGTGACGATGAAGGTTATTTTATTTTTCGACCATTAACAGAGTTTAGTGAATTGGATATAGACGGTTCAACTGTTAAACTCATTCGAAGTCCACTCATGGCCAGATTAGTGATGCAATCTTTTCATCGAGCAAAACTACCGCAACAGTTAACTAATGATGATGCAATGCGCTTATATCATGACAACATTGTAATCGAAAAATCATCAGAATCCATGGGATTTCCTGAACGTAAAAAGTTATTGACATTGTTGGTTACTGAACTAGATAAGCAAAATGTTGAACGACTTGAACGGGATGACTTGTTGCAGAATAATTTGCTCCGACCATATTTAATAAATAATCAACGTGATAGCGCCTATATACAATTATTAGATCTTGGTGTATTAATGGAAGAGTGGGAGGCTGAAAATTGTTATGTTCGGTTTTCATTTGATAAATTTTATGAATTTCTATTAGCTGAGTTACATTGGCCGAGAATTAACGATGCAAATTCTTTGATGACATTATGTAAACGTGCAACTTCGTTTAAGATATTACAAGGCGCCATTGAAATTATTCTCATTCGTTTTTGCTTGAATGATCAAAGTCAACAATTTGTGGAATTAATTGATTTAGCTGACATAGAATTTGATGATATAAAAACATTGGTTAAGGATACCGCTATTCGACTTTTATTTTCTCTCTGTAGCGAATACGAACTAATTTTTGATAAGGTTCTTAATGAATTTCCCAAACAACCTGGTGAGTTGGATTTGCAAATTCTTCAAGGATTATTAGATAAACTTTATCTTACAGGTCAGTTAAAAGGATTCGAAAAAACAATGGAAATTGCAACTCAAGAGGCTCAACTTTTAGGTAATGAAAAAGTTCTTTCTGATTTAATGCTAAATGATGCGCAATATGATATGTTACAAGGACGATATCAAAACGCTCGAAACAAAATTTTAAACGTAATTGAGGTAAAATCAAAATTAAATGATGAATATGGGCGTCTGATAGGTTGGCGAAAATTAGGCGCACTTGAATGGCGCGAAGGAAATATGGCGAAATCATTCTCTATATTTAATGAGTCATTAATAGATGCAGAAAAATATAAATTTTATGATTTGACGGCAGGTTTTTTAAATAATTTGGGAGTATTACAGGGTCATTTTGGAAAAGAGAAAGAACAAGAAGAATTATACAAACGATCCTTGGAAATTAAGATTAAGCTTGATGATAAAGAAGGCATCTGTGAAAGTTACAATAATTTAGGTCTTTTGTACAAAAGACAAGGAAAAATTAATGAAGCATTCGAATTACACAATAAAGCTTTGAAAGAAAGAAAAAGAATTGGAGATAAAAAAGGAATTAGTTCTTCAT
>VGML01000063.1 GCA_016866415.1 Bacteroidota bacterium
GATAATTTGTTTCGCTATCATATACTTTTCCTCTGACTGTTTGAGTCGGAACCTGTCCAAAAAGGGACGTTACCAAGCATAAAAAACCAAGAATTAACAAATTTTTCATAAATCAATTTTTAACAAAATTAAGTTTTTTCGTTGATTTACAGTTCAACATTCACTATTTTAAAGTTTTGCACGATTTTTGAAATGTGGAGGAAATATTATTAATTTTAACTAAAATAAACGTATGAAAAGTATCCTATTCTCTGTATTTGCCTTAATTACCCTTGTTTCTTTTTCTCAAAAAGAAGCGTTGACTTGGCATACTGATTTACAAAAGGCTGTATCAATCTCTCAAAAAGAGAAAAAACCCATAATGTTGTTTTTCACAGGAAGCGATTGGTGTGGTTGGTGTCACAAGTTACAAAAAGAAGTTTTTTACCAAGAGGAATTTGTAAAATGGGCCAAAGACAATGTGGTTTTAGTTGAGGTAGATTTTCCAAGCACAAAAGGAGAAGCATATAAAAAGCAGACTGATGAAACACGCCAGCAAAATAACTTATTACAACAACAATTTGCTGTTCGTGGATATCCAACAGTTTGGTTCGTGAAGCCTGAGAAAACAAAAGAAGATAAAGTTAATCTTGATAAGTTAGGTCAAACCGGCTATGTTGCTGGAGGAGCCCAAAATTGGGTGGACGGAGCCATTTCGATTATTCAGGGCAAATAATCTCAATCTTTTTTTTGAGCCAACTCTTTGGATCTTAACGTTGCTTTTTCTAGTGCACTTAGAATAATCTGATCCAATTCTACAAAATTGAAATAGCTCAACGCCGCCTCGGTTGTGCCACCTTTGGATGCGATTGTATTAATCAGTTCGGACATCATTATTGAATTATTTGCTGCCATTTCAGCACTACCAATTAGTGTTTGTCGAACCAATATTTCGGCCATTTCTGCGTCCATCCCTAAATTAATTGCTGCATTTTTCATTTGTAGCGTCAAATAAAAGAAGTAAGCTGGGCCACTTCCGCTAATTGCTGTAACAGAATCTAATAATTCTTCTTTGTCCGTTTTTATAGTTTTTCCAGTAAGGTTTAAAACGAATTCACCAAATTCCATTTCCCTTGTAGACAATGAATTGGAAGAGTAATAAACAGTAATTCCTTTTCCGTAGAGTGCGGGCGCATTGGGCATTGCTCGAATGATAAACTCGTGATTTAAACTCTTTTGCAAAGTTTTAACATTAATGCCCGCCATGATACTGATTACCAAGGCATCTGATTTAATTCGTCCTTCTATTTCTTTACTTAAATTATTGAAATCTTGAGGTTTTATGGCAAGCAAAAGTGCATCGGCAGCTTCAATAATTGAGGTTGATACCAATTCAATAGACACAAAATAATCTTTTTTTAACTTGTTCTGTTGAATTTCATCTTTTGCAATGAGAACAAGGCTTTTCGGATTAATTTTTCCAGATTTCAAAAGTAATTGAGCGTATATCAAACCCATATTACCACAACCAACAATACAAATTTTAACCTGTTTATCAATCATTACCCAGGGAACTAATTATTTCATCATATTCAAAACCTTTGGATGTCAAAAAACGAAGAATTTTCTGCTTTTTAGTCCATTTATCCTTTTCATTAACCAATTCATTTATTTTTCTTTTGACGAGCATATTTAAAATCGAATGATATTCGAGATCATCTATTTTACTTAATCCATAGAAAATATGTTCGCTACTCACTTTTTTTTGGATTAATGCCGCTTTAATTTTTAATCTACCCCATTTATTTGACCTTAATTTTCCAATAGCATATGCTTCAACAAAACGATTTTGATCAAAGAAATTCATTTTCTTTAAATGCGCAAGTACTTCATTGATTTGATTTTCCTCTGCATTGAATGAAACTAGTTTATTTCGAATCTCAAATTCACATCTTTCTTGATATGCGCAATAGGACTCAAGTTTGGAAATTAACTCAGCAGTATTAGGTTGATTCATTACAAAGCAATCTCTTCTTTCTCTTTGTTGATAAATGAGTACTGAAGAAGATGATGAGCGGTTATCCCTCGAATAGGAATCCATTTTTTGTACTTGAAAAACCATTTAAGTTGCCTGCTCATGACCCCATTTTTGAAATAAGCTTCTAAATACGGATGAACAAGTAAAGTCACATGCTTTTCTTTTCGATCTGTTAAAAGATAACTTAAATTATTCTCAATTTCTTCCGCAAACAAAATACTCGCTTGAACTTCGCCACTTCCATTACATGTTGGACATGTTTCAGCCGTTTGAATATCTGTTTCCGGACGCACGCGTTGGCGAGTTATTTCAATCACGCCAAATTTTGATGGCGGAATTAAATTATGCTTAGCACGATCAGACTCCATGAATTCTTTCATTTTTTCAAAAAGAATCCGATTGTTTTCTTTATCATGCATGTCAATGAAATCGACACAAACAATCCCTCCCATGTCGCGCAACTGCAAAACGCGTGCTATTTCTTCGGCGGCTTCAATATTCGTAGCCAGCGCATTGGATTCCTGCCCATCAGCTCCTTTTCGATTTCCGCTGTTGACATCAATCACGTGCATCGCTTCGGTGTGCTCAATAATTAAATATCCGCCACTCGGTAATGGGACTTTTTTTCCGAAAAGTGTTTTGATTTGTTTGTTTATACCAAATTTTTCAAAAATGTCCAGTTTACCATCATACAAACGAACAATCTTTTCTTTTCCAGGAGCAATACTTTGAACGTATTCCTTCATTTCAGAAACGAGACCAGGGTCATTAACGTGAATATTGGTAAAATCAGCATTTAATAAATCACGAAGAATAGATGTCGTAGTATTCAATTCGCCTAATACTCGCTTCGGTGGTTGACCACCTTTGATATTGGCATGCATTGTTTTCCACTTTTCAAGTAGATTTTGTAAATCTTGCTCTAAGTCTAATGTTGATTTATGCTCTGCTACTGTTCGAATAATAACTCCAAAATTCTTAGGTTTTATCCGATCCATTAATTCCTTTAAACGATCTTTTTCTTCTTGATCTTTGATCTTTTGGCTTACCGAAATTTTATCTGAAAACGGAACCAATACCAAATATCTACCCGCAAGAGTAACCTCCGAACAAAGACGAGGCCCTTTGGACGAAATTGGTTCTTTGGCTACCTGAACTAAAATCGGCTGAGAAGATGAAACGATATCGTTAATTTTTCCTTCTTTAGGAATATCTTTCTCTAACTTGAAATACATTAAGTCAGCAACATTCTGTTTTCCATTAAGCGTGTCTTTGACAAAACGGCTTAACGAATTGTATTGTGGACCTAAGTCCAAATAATGTAAAAAAGCGTCTTTTTCATAACCAACGTCTACGAAGGCCGCATTTAAACTTGGAGCTATTCTTCTAACTCTTCCAAGATAAATGTCACCAACAGCAAAGTCGGAATTCCCTCGCTCTTCGTGTAATTCTATTAATTTTCCGTCGCGCAATAATCCAAGCCAAATTCCGCTAGATCTTGCGTCTACAACTAACTCGAGATTCACAAGTTAAATTTTAAGATATTTAAACAATGAAAGCTCAATGAATATTCACTGAGCCTCCTTTTCTTGAAATCAGAAGATTACTTCTTCTTCTTGTGACGATTTTTTCTAAGACGTTTTTTACGCTTGTGAGTAGCCATCTTATGTCTTTTTCTTTTTTTACCGCTTGGCATAATATTATGATTTAGTTAATTATCTTAAACAAAAAGCACTCCCTAAAAAGGGAGTGCAAAGGTAAATAAAATTTTCAAAAAAACAAAAGCTATTTATTTTACCAAAACTTTCTTCTTTACGTCTTCAACAAAAGTCTTTGCTGGTTTAAAAGAAGGGATATTGTGCGCTGGAATTATGATTGTTGTTTTTTTGGAAATGTTTCGTCCTGTTTTTTCAGCTCTTTCCTTCACAACAAAACTTCCAAAACCTCTTAGATAAACATTTTGCCCTTTTGATAAGGAATTTTTAATTGAATTCATGAAGGCTTCAACGGCTCTTAGTGCTTCTGCTCTTTCTAGTCCTGTTTCCTCTGCAATGTCTGCAACGATATCTGCTTTAGTCATATTAGTTTGTTTTAAGTTACAATTTATAGTTTTGGACTGCAAAAATAATCGTTCCGAAATATATTTAATACTTTTCTGTTAATTTTTGCAGAGATTTGTAGATGAAACAATTTCAAACAAGTTTGGTTCGATGGTATGAAGAAAAAAAAAGAAAGCTTCCTTGGCGAGAGACAAAAGATCCTTATCTCATTTGGTTGAGTGAAATTATATTGCAGCAAACTCGTGTCGATCAAGGACTTAATTATTATTTAAAATTCAAAGCGACTTTTCCCTCTATTCAAGATTTAGCCAAAGCAGATGAAATGGAAGTTTTAAATCTATGGAAAGGATTGGGATATTACAGTCGAGCTCGAAATTTGCATGCAACTGCTAAACTAATAATGGATAATTATCATGGACAATTTCCTTCTTCATATGAGGAAATCATAAAACTTAAAGGAATTGGTTCTTATACTGCCGCGGCAATTTCCTCATTCGCATACGGTGAAGCAAAAGCAGTATTAGATGGAAATGTATTTCGAGTTTTAAGTCGCATATTCAATTTAAACACTCCCATCGATTCTGCTCTTGGAAAAAAGGAATTTCAAGAACTAGCAAATGAACTGCTCGACATTGAAAACCCTGCTCAACACAACCAAGCTATTATGGAATTTGGGGCAATTCAGTGCGTACCTTTAAATCCAAAATGCCATCAATGTCCGCTTGATTTTATGTGTGAAGCAAAGGCCAAGAATTCGGTAAAGCAGTTACCTGTTAAAATGGGGAAGACTAAAATCACCAACAAATATTTTGTATTTCAAATTTTCAAAAATGAAGGAAAAGTTCTTTTGGAACGACGAACAAATTCAGGTATTTGGAAAAATATGTTCCAATTTCCGTTAATTGAATTTAAAGATGCGAATGAAAAGAGGGCCTTCATTAAAAACTATAAATACGAATACGTTTCAAGTGAGGTAAAACATGTTTTAAGTCATCAACATTTATATTGCCACTTTATTTTTATTGAAGGGTTTAAAAAAAGTAACTTCACTCAGCAATTTTGGGTCAGTAAAGAGGAAATTTCAAATTATCCTGTGCCCCGAGTAATTGAAAAGTACATTGAGGAAAATAGTGAACTAATTTTCAATCATCACTAGCCCATCCTATTGTGAATTAATATATTTGAACTGTAAATAAAGTTCAACTTGTTGAGCTATTGAATAATAACCAATTAAACTTCTAACTCACAAGGTTGGAATTTAATATTTTCAATTGTGTATAGTTTCAGAATAGTAAAAAAAGTTGGAACAGGACTCTACAAGGAAAAAGGGTCTAAGTTTCTTGGATTTGCATTTCCCTGTTCTTCCGAAGAGGAAGCAAAAAAGAAATTAATCGAGCTTCGAAAGGAACACCATTTGACTGTTCATGTTTGTTGTGCTTTTTGATTTGGTTCAAAGCTAGCATTACAATTACGTATTCTTAGTTATTTATAATTTTACAATATGGCACTAATTAAAGAATGTAAAGGAATTACCCCAAAATTTGGTAAGGATTGTTGGTTTGCTGAAAATGCGACTATTGTCGGAGACGTTGTCATGGGCGACCAATGTTCAGTTTGGTTTAATGCCATTGTTCGTGGAGATGTAAATTCCATTCGAATGGGAAATAAAGTAAACATTCAAGATGGAGCAGTAATTCATTGCACCTACGAAAAAACGAAAGTTAATTTGGGTAATAATGTCTCTGTTGGGCACAACGCGCTAGTTCACGGATGCACAGTCGGAGATAATGTACTCATTGGAATGGGTGCAATCGTGATGGATAATTGTTACATTGAAGAAAACAGCATTATTGCAGCAGGTGCAGTTTTGTTAGAAGGAACACACGTAGAATCTTGGAGTATTTATGCCGGGGTGCCCGCCAAAAAAGTTAAAACTTTATCGCCTGAATTATTTCATGGTGAAGTGCAACGAATTGCAAATAATTACGTATTGTATTCTAGTTGGTTTAAGAAATGAGCGTATATAACTTGAAAAATGAACATTAGTCGAGTTTTTTAGTTATATTTGTTTCTAGCCCTTATTTTATAATTACGTAATAATAGTTCCAAATGAAAAAAATTACCACAAGTATTATCCTTACAGCAATTTTAATTTCTCTATGTGCATGTAAGTCTGGAAAAGCAAACTGTGACGCTTATGGTAAAGTTAATACTCAAAACGTATCAGATCAAGCATCAAAATAAATTAATTACGATGGCAAAGTTGATGATGTTTTTAGGCCTTACCGTTTTATCACTTACATTCTATTCCTGCAAAAGTAAAAAAGTTAGCTGTGACTGGGTAGATAAAGCAGAATATCAACAATCAAACAATAATTCCTCTACTAAATAAGGCGACTTTTATCGTTATTTTCATTACAATCCCACTCTAATAATCAATTTGGTTTTGTGTATCTTAGCGCAAAATTAGATTTTATGAAATACGATCGCATTGACCCAACACTTTACATAAAAAATAGAACAAAGTTTACTGAACGAATGGAGCCAAATACTTTGGCCGTCTTTAATTCAAACGATATTTACCCAATTAGCGCTGACAGCACAATGCCCTTTCAACAACATCGGGATATTTTATTTTTATCAGGTGTAGATCAAGAAGAATCGATTTTAGTATTATTTCCAAATGCAACTAATCCTGCTCACAAGGAAATTCTATTCTTGAAAGAAACAAGTGAGCTTATCGCCATTTGGGAAGGAGAAAAACTAACAAAGAAAGCTGCTTATGAAACATCAGGTATAAAAACCGTTTATTGGTTGCAACAATTTCCAACGATTTTCAAACAGCTAATAGCCGAGGCAATAGGAATTTATTTGAATACCAATGAACATTTGCGGGCATCGACCGAAGTTGAGACACGAGAAGACAGGTTCATTAAGAGGGTAAAAGCCGATTATCCTGCACATCAAGTCCATAAGTCGGCTCCAATTATGCATAAAATTCGTTCCGTAAAGGAAACTATTGAATTGGAAT
This sequence comes from Bacteroidota bacterium, assembly GCA_016866415.1. GTDB lineage: Bacteria > Bacteroidota > Bacteroidia > Flavobacteriales_D > Crocinitomicaceae > UBA952. Next base: position 7,109 of record VGML01000063.1, read on the forward strand.
TGATGCAAAAAGCTTGTAAAATGACAGAGGCTGGGTTCAGAAGATTACTTGGATTTATAAAACCAGGAGTTTGGGAATATGAGATAGAAGCCGAACTCGCGCATGAATTCTTACGAAATCGATCTAAAGGTTTTGCTTATACTCCGATTGTTGCTTCTGGAAAAAATGCGTGTGTTTTACATTACATTGAAAACAACCAACAATGCAAGGATGGCGATGTAATCTTATTGGACGTTGGTGCCGAGTACGCAAACTACTCTTCAGATTTAACACGTTGCATTCCTGTTAATGGTCGATTTACGCCAAGACAAAAAGCGGTATACAATGCTGTTTTACACGTCAAAAAAGAAGCAGAAAAATTATTGGTTCCAGGAACTATCATGGCGGAATATCATAAGCAAGTAGGTCATTTGATGGAAGAACAGTTGGTAAATCTTGGCCTTATTACCACACAAGATATTGCGAATCAAAAACCAGAGTGGCCGGCTTACAAAAAGTACTTCATGCACGGAACTTCTCACTTCCTCGGACTGGATACACATGATGTTGGCCTTTGGCACGAGCCAATAGTAGCAGGAATGGTTTTTACTTGTGAACCTGGTATTTATATTCCCGAAGAAGGATTAGGGATTCGATTGGAAGACGATTTAGTTGTTCAAGAAAATGGGGTTCCATTCAACCTAATGAAAGACATTCCACTTGAGGCGGAAGAGATTGAAGAATTGATGAATTCATAGCCTGTGTTAAATTTTCGAGTCGAAGGAGAAGGAGCGACAATTGTTTTCCTTCATGGTTTTCTTGAATCTATCTCTATGTGGGAATATTTGGAATTAAGTAACCTGCCGTGTAAAAAAGTATTCATCGATCTACCTGGACACGGAAAGTCAGAATTAAACGCAAATTTCGATGCTCCTACGCTTCAATTTTTCGCTGATGAAGTCCTTATGGTGCTAAATCATTTACAAATTGATTGTTTTTCAGTTGTTGGACATTCAATGGGAGGATACTTAGCTTTAATTTTGAAACAACAAATGACTGCTTGCGAAAAAGTTATTTTACTGAATTCTAATTTTTGGGCTGATAATGAACAAAAGAGAAAAGATCGGGTTCGAATGGCAGACATCGCTTTTAAAGCAAAAAGAGTGCTTATTAATGAGTCTATTCCAAATTTGTTTGGAAATCCTGCCGATTTCAAAGAAGAAATCGATAAATTGAAATCAGAAGCAATGGAAATGAGTTCCGAGGCGATTGCTAATTCGTCATTGGCCATGAGGGAACGAACGGATTTTTCAGAAGAAGTAAATTCGAATCCTGCCGATTATTTCATTATTCATGGTGAAAAAGATCGCTTGATTCCGTTAGAAGACATCAAGTCAAAAACGAAGAACCATTCACAACTTTATTTCATTCCAAATGCCGGACACATGGCTCATATTGAAAGCTCGAAAAAAGTGATTCATTTAATTAAAGAGATTATTAAAGCTCAATAATCGCTTAAAGAAAGTTAATGCTTTTCAAAAAGCATATGATTATTAATCCAATCTGCAATCGACTTAAGAACTATAGGAGAAAACGTTTCTTCTATTTCTCCATACTCCATAATCGTGCACGATTTACATGATTGCATTAAATGGTTTAATCCGGGAACTAAAATTATTTTCGATTTATTTAAACTATTACTTTGAATTGAAAACCCGTTTCGGAAACCTTCTTGGTTTTTTGTTGGAGGCACTTGTATGTCTTCAGATCCATTGATGACTAAAATCGGGCAATGGATTTTTGATAAATAGTCACCTGTATTGAACTGCATAAACTGTCGACCCCATTCATTATTAAGGAAATTCGTTAAAGATGCTGCAAATTCTTCCATTGTTCCTTCTTTTTTGTAATCCTCAGGAAATTGATCAAAGTTTCTTTTAAGAAAATTGTTTACTTCTGTTGGAAAGGATTTGTTGTCATTGATAATCAATATACTTGTGACACTGTCATAAACCATGCTATTCGCTTTTGCGTAACTTTCCGATTTTCCAGAAGATTTCGGGATCAAATACTGTTGTTCTACCAAAACGTCACGCCCATTCGTTCCAACAGAGGCAAGTTGAATTAAAAAATCAAGTTTGGGATTCTTCGCTGCGACAATTAGCGTATGCATTCCACCTTCTGAATGACCAGCCAAACCAATTTTATGACCTTTAAAATTCTTTTTGACATATTTGTAGCATGCCTCCACGTCAGATGCAAAATCAAAAAGTGAAGCTTTTGAAAATTCCCCAGTGCTTTTTCCAACTCCACGATCGTCGAAACGCAAAACACCAATTCCATTGTTTGAAAGATAGTCAGCAATTACCCAAAAAGGTTTATGGCCCATAATTTCACAATCGCGATTTTGAGGTCCTGAACCAGAAGATAGAATTACAATTGGAAACTTAGATTTGCCTTTAGGTAAGGTCAATGTGGCGCCAATTACATTTTTTTCATTCTTGATTTCAATTTCTTGAATATCATAAGCGAATTTTGGTTTCGGTACTTGTGGACGATTTACTTTTTTGGCGACTTGAATTTCTCTTTTAAATGTCACCTTCCACTCCAACCCGGATTGCTTCATTGTTCCAAATAAAGAGTCACCATTCGTTTGATATTTTCCAGAAAATGACAAAGCAATATTCTCCCAAGTAAATGACAACGAGTCTTTTGAGATCGTGCTATTCTCAATTATCTTAGGTTCAAAACCAGAAACATCAGGCAATCCGATTTTCAATGTTCCATCGCGGCCAACACGATCGATAAACAAATCCATACGCGTATTTTGCCTAGCCACCGAAAAAGCTGCGTGCCATTCCCCAGTAATTTGCCCGAAGAAATAATGGCAAGCGAAAATGAAGAGAAATGATAATTTTTTCATCTTGCTAACTCCAAGAAGTTCCGTCTTTTCCGTCCTTAACTATAATTCCGGCTGCAGCCAACCCATCACGAATTTTATCAGATGTTGTCCAATCTTTATTCGCTCGGGCTTGTTGACGTAGGTCTAAAACAAGTTCCATGACTGGTTTTAGTTTGGAAACCCTATTTGACGACACTATTTCAAGACCCAAGACATTAAAAACAAAAGCTTTCATTTCAGTTTCCAGCAAGTCTTTATCTAATTTTGAAATGGTAGCATTTCCGTCGTTTATGAGATTGATTTGTTTAACAA
>VGML01000064.1 GCA_016866415.1 Bacteroidota bacterium
GAATTACCGTTCCGTTTTCTTCAGGATGAATGAAGGATTTAACATAAAGTGGGATTTCCTTGTTTTGAAGCGGTTTTATTGTTTTTGGATGAATTACTGTTGCTCCATAATATGCTAATTCGATTGCTTCTTTAAATGAAATTTCATCCAATTTGATGGTGTCTTCAAAATACTTCGGATCCGCATTCAACATTCCAGGGACGTCTTTCCAAATTGTGACAGATTCTGCATTTGCACAATAAGCTAAAATTCCCGCTGTGTAGTCGGATCCTTCCCTTCCTAATGTTGTAGTAAATCCTTCCGGGGTATGCCCAATGAATCCTTGAGTCAACAAAACATCATTGTTTTCAAATTCATTCACTAGTTTGGATTTCACTAATTCCTCTGTTTTTTTCCAATCGACATTTCCCTCTTGGTAATTATTGTCTGTTCGGATTATTCGTCGAGCATCCTTCCATTTCACTATAAATCCATTCTCCGTCAGAAATGCTGATACTATTTGGGATGACAAAAGTTCACCTAACGAAACCAATTGATCGTATTCAAAGCTGTAATTGTCCGAAAATCCTTCATTAAACTTTTTCTCTAATTTTTCTAAAGTCAAATCAATCGTATTATAAATTGAAAAGTGTTGTTCAGTGAAAAGTTCTCCTAAAATATTGTAGTGAAATTCACGCAACTCGTTTATGAGTTCGTAATACGACTTTTTATCGTTATTCTTAAGTGCCTCAACTACTTCTTCTAATTTATTGGTTGTCTTTCCCATGGCCGAAACTACGACTATCAACTTTTGCTTGTCAAACAGGGAAAGAATTCGAGCGACATTCTTAACCGCCGAAGCATCCTTAACAGAAGCACCTCCGAATTTAAAAACTTTCATATCTTCAATTTGCTGGCAAAAATAAAAAATTAAGATAGCTTTTCAGAAAGAATTTTTATCTCAATGATGGGAGAAATTTTCTCATAAAGAATGTGATAAGCTGCGGTCAAAATAGGCATTTCAACATTGAATTTTTTATTGATTTCCACAAGACATTTCGTAGCAAAATATCCCTCTGCAATCATATTCATTTCTAATTGAGCTGACTTCACAGAATAACCTTTTCCAATCATAAAACCAAAGGTTCTATTACGCGAGAAATTCGAATATGCCGTTACTAATAAATCACCTAAATAGGCGCTGGATTTCGTATCTCGATGAACGGGACTTACAACATCTATAAATTGTTCAATCTCTTGAATCGCATTGGAAATTAAAACCGCTTGAAAATTGTCGCCGTAGCCTAAACCATGGCAAATTCCCGCTACCAAGGCATAAACATTTTTCAAAACAGCAGAAATTTCAGTGCCAAAAAGATCGTCGCTCGTGGTTGTTTTAATATAGCGACACGCTAATTTTGAAGCCATATGACTGGCGATTTGCTCATCGGAACAACCTATAGTAAGGTAGGACAGTCGTTCCAGTGCTACTTCTTCCGCATGGCATGGACCACAAATAATTCCAATTTTGTCATAAGGTGTTTCAAAAGTCTTATGAATGTATTTTGCCGGGATGGAATTGTATTCGGGAATAATACCTTTTACAGCCGAAAATATTATTTTGTCTTTCAGCAACGAAACCGGGATTTTCTCAAAAACGGGAACTAAGAAAGCCGCTGGCGTTGCGATAACAACCACTTTTGCAGGAGTAAGAATTTGTTCTAAGTTCTTGCCTAAATTAAGTTGATCAACATCAAACTGAACAGATTGCAAATAACGCGGATTATGCTGAAAATTTTTCAAATGATTGACAGCATCCTCGCTTCGCATCCACCAACCTACTTTTTTCTCGTGATTACACAAAAGTTTAACAAGAGCTGTAGCCCAACTACCACCTCCAACTACAGCAATATCGTGTGAAAAGTCATTTGACATATAGCAAAGTTAATTTTTTAATTGTTAGCTTTTTGATAATTGCAAATGAAAAGCTTTTAATTGCAAAGAGGATAGCTTTGGGTTACGATAGTATTTGCAGTCGCATTATTTAACCGCAAAACTAATCGTTGGCAATTTGCAATTCTTAGTTAAATTAAACCTTCGCCTCACTCAATCCCTTTTCCCACAAGGGCGTATTCAAAATTGCGGGAACAACTTCCGTTGGTTCATTCACCATTGTCCAAAGTGCTTGATGAGTTTCGGCCATAAACTTCTCTAAAACCGCTTGATTCATAAGTTCAATGAAAGAATTATAATAGTTTCGCGTATTGAGAATAATGATTGGTTTTGTAAATTGACCCATTTTTTTAAGTGTTATTGCTTCAAAAAGCTCTTCAAACGTTCCAGTGCCACCGGGCAGAGCAATCAACGCATCCGTTCCTTCTAAAAACTTCGCTTTCCGCTCGTGCATGGTTTGTGTATAAACGAAATCAGAAACTCCGCGATGCCCCCACTCTACCTCATTCATGAATTGGGGCATGATTCCTTTTATGTTGCCACCAGCTTCAAGAACTGAATCCGCAAGTTGACCCATCAGTCCTAAGGAACCCCCACCAAAAACAACTGAAAATCCATTTTTCACAAGTTCCTTTGCCAATAAATCCGTGGCATTGAAATAATCTTGGTGAATTTTTGCACTTGAAGCGCAGTAAACGCAGACTTGCATATCAGGAATTTGAATTAAATTGTTTTAGCTTTTCGTGAAACGAATTAGCGATTCGATTTCTATTAAAATGATCCGAAACATATGTTCTCGCATTTTCACCCATATTTCTAAGTTCTTCAGGATTTTCAGCAAGAAAGAGGACACACTTCGCAAGTTCATTTTCGTTTTCAGGTTCAAAATACATTCCGGCTTTCCCTTTCTCAATAAAATGTTGTCTTGCCTCACCATCAACACCAAGTATAATTGGCTTTCTCATTGCAAGAGACTCGAACACTTTCGACGGAATTGCTCCTTGAAATAAATCCAGTTTTTTCAAAGGAACGAGGGCAATATCAATTGACTTAAGAATTGAAGGCATTTCGTTCTTGGAAACTGGATTCAAGAAATGGACATTTTTAAGTTTCAATCCGCTTTTCAATAGCATTAACTTCTCCTTTTCAGGGCCAGAGCCTTGAATGATGAAATGAATATTGTTTCTGTTTCTAACGATATCTGCTGCCTTCAAAATCACCTCCAAACCTTGGGCATAGCCTAAAATTCCTCCGTAAAAAGACAACAAGTCTTCTTTTGAAAAACCATTTTTTGATCGAAAGTCACCGGCATCAATCTGATCGGGATTATATAAATCAATGTCAACGCCGTTTGGTAACCAATAAACATCTTTTGAAGGAAAACGAGTTGAAATATCATCCACAATACCTTGTGTTTGACCAGTTATCAAATGTGCTTTTTGGTAACATTTCGATTCGAGATTGTATGCTAATTTGAGTAGTTTTTTATTCGTTACAATTCCCAATTTTTCAGCACTTTCAGGCCATAGGTCAGAAACATTGAAAATCAATTTCGCATTTAACTTTTTTGACAATGCCATTGCAGAATATCCAAGAAATAATGGAGGACTTTCAACCATTAGGAAATCAAACGAATCGAGTTTTCTTCCTCTCCAATAGGAAGACCAAACAAAACTGAAATAATTCAATAGACGAGAGACAATGCTTTTTGATTTTGAAACGTGAATCCAAGATCGATGAACTGGAATCCCATCTATTTCTTCCTCTCGATTTTGTTTTTTCGCATACCCAGCCATAATTTCCATTTTTGGATAATTAGGCAAGGCAGTTAACACTTCAACGTGAACATTCATGGATTTCAATCTCACGGCTAACTCGTGCAATCTATTTTGTGGAGCTCCAATTTCTGGAGGATAATATTGAGTTAGAATCAGCAACCTCATTGAACTCTATTGAAAAATAACCAAGTGGAGAAAAAAGCAATGAAAGGTGCTGAAGAACCAACATCCAATAAGTCATAACCCAATCCACAGAAAATGATCGTAATCAAAAAAGCGAGTTGTCCGAACGCTCTTTCTTTTCGTTGAATTTGAAATAATCTGAATAAATAGAAAAGGTAAATTGCAAGTCCTAAAAATCCATACTTCAAAGATGTTCGCAGGTATTGGTTATGAGGTGCCGTTTTTTCAAATGCGTTGCAAGGCATCTCCGCATTTTGATATTCCTTGACCAATTCATCTTGCCAATCGCCTGTTCCCACGCCAAGGATTGGATTTCGTTTGATGATTTCCAAACTTGCTTTGAGTGAATTAAATCGCAACTGAGTCGAGGACATACAAGGTAAACTTTCAACGTTCGAAATAGTATCCAATTTAACTGTATCTTTTTTAATTAAACTTTGGCTTTCAACGGCTGCAACTTGAAAACGTCCTTGAAATGGAGGTAATAACATCAACAATACCGAGATAAGCAATGTAGAGAAAATATTCCATTTGCCTTGCTTCCTCCAATGATATATGAAAAGGAAACAAAGTGAAACCAAATAAAAGAAAATTACAATACGACTATGAAGAAGTAAAATACAAAGACTCAAGAAAAGAATGAGAATTTGAAGAAGAACTTTTCTGTTGAGGTTTAACTTATTTACATTCAACAATTCAAGTGCGAAAAGTGCTGCAAACATTGAAATAATAGAAAGAATGTTAGTATCGGAATCAAGATAAGAATAGAAAAAGTTCTGAATGTTATAATCGTAGGTAAAGCCAATGAACGAATCGCAGAAATCAATAGAAAATCGAATGATTAGTCCAAAAATGAAACTAGCAAGAAGCAATGATTTCAATGCCTTTTTACGTTCGGTTTCTATACTAAATAATAAAATTGGGAAAATTAAAAAAGGAATGATTCTCCCCAAATCCTCAAATCCTTTGGATAAATTAGAGGTGTAAATTAATCCGAGAACAGCTAGCCAAAATGGTATGGTTATTAACCAAAAATTGGAATTCGAGAAAAGACCTTTAAAATTGAATTTCAGGGATTTTTTGACAAAAACTTCATAAATCCAAGTCGCCAAAAGAATAACGATTCCGTATGGGATAAACTTTATAAAATTGATCCCAACTGCATTAATAAGAATGGCAAATTCAAAGGACTTAAGGGAAATGAATTTCTTTTTAAGAGTGGCAATCATAAACTGAAATGGAAACTTCTTTTTGAAGATTTTCCAAGTCAAATTTAAAGAAATTAACTGCTTAGGTTTCTTAAAAGACAATTAATCTTTTAACAATTAAAAATGAAATAAACTAATGAACCCAAAACGGGTTGACGATTATGCAATTTTACTCTTCAACTGCTGAATGGCAACTTTCACTTCCGGATATAAAGTTTGTGACTCATCTGCACTCAATCCCCAACCATAGCGAGCATTTTGACATTTTTCCAGGATTGCTTTCAATTGATTTGACAAACCATCATCTTGCATGTTGGTTTTCAAAAGATTGAGTAATTCACTTGAATTTTTCGATAGGGAACTTTCATTGGTCGCAATGCGAATTCCTGTTAATATTGCGTTTTCCAAATTGGCAATTAATTTGTTCGAGTCATTCTGTTGAAGTGCTATTTCGGCATCTTTCAATTGATTTTCAACATCATTCCAATTGAATTTCAACGTAATTCCTTCCGAAATGGATTTATCAAATGCTATAGTTGAACTCTTTTTTGTTCGAGCGGATATTCCAACAAAACCTGCAATGAGCAAAAGCGATGAAAGTGAAACCCAAACAAATGATGAATTGAATAACGAATCACTTTTTTTATCTTTTGATTCTGACAAATTAGTTTGTTTCTCAGCAATGACTGTTGTTTTTCCTTTGGAATTCGTTGAACTTAATTTTACCTCATCTCCGTCCAAAATAATTTCATCGGATTTAATTGTAACGTAATTCTTGGCTTTGACATCAAAGTATGAAACTTCAATTGGAGGAATGTTGAAAGAACCTTCTTTGTTCACTTGAATCGTATATTCCAAATCAATTTTTCCTTCAGCGCCGTTGGTTGTAAATGTATATTTTTCAGTTTGCTTCGGATCACCATAAAGCGTGAGCCCTTTTGGTAAATTAATCTTTGGAAAATCGATGTTATGCAAATTACCTGTTCCTTGCAAGGTCATTTTGATTGAAAAAACATCTCCTTTCTTAATTTCCTTTTTGTTTATTTCGCAGTTCATAGAAAGTTTTCCCACCATTCCAATGAACGATTTTGGTTGATTTTTGGGCAACGGCAGCACCTCTACAACTATTCCTGTAGAAACAACTGGCATCCCTTCAAATCCTCGTTTTAGAATTAATTTGAACGGATCGATTTGCATTTTACCTGCACCATTCGGAAATACGAGCGAACGATCGTAAGTGATCCCATAAAGTTCAATGTTTTTAATTCTCTCCTGATTTGCAACTAATCGATTATTAGCAGAAAGTTCGTGTTTATCTAAAATTCCTTTGGCATTATACGATTGATAATCTTCAATGTGAGTTGGATAAAACTTGGAATATACTTTCGCATTCAAAATCAACGGTTCGCCCTCGTACACTTTCTTTTTAGAAACCTCAATCACACCGAAAGCATTTTGTTTGAGTTGCTTGGCTGAAATTTCCCCTGAAGAATTGATAAACGCTTCTTTTTGAACAACAACCTCAACCGTATTTGACTTGTAAATTTTGCTTCCTGATTTTACATAGGCTGGGCCAAACGTATACGATCCTTCCTTCTTCAAAACACCATTTTGCGAATAGTAATAAAGTGAAATAACACGACCCGTATTGTAGTCCATTTCTTGCTCCATTCCATTCATCACAGCGTATCCGTTTACAAATGCGCTCGGAAAGTCAATGTCGATTTCTCCTTGAATGTTGGTCTTAACCGTTACAACAATTTCGTCACCAACTTGAACGGATTTTGGTTCAATTTCTAATTTTACAATCGGTTTCTGTCCAATCAATTGGATTACAGTAAAAATAAAAATCGAGAAGAAACCTAACTTTTTCATCACCAATCTTTTCCTGAATTAGAACCTGGTTTTTTGTCCGTCGAATTTTTCGCCAAACGTTTCTTTGTTTCTGCTTCCTTGCGGGTTAAATCATCGAGCATTTTATCTGCTTGTTTGTTTGGCATTTTTTTGTTGTCGGAACCATTATTACGCTGATCCGAAGAATTTTGATTCGAATTGTTTGAATTATTTTGGTTGTTGTTTTGATTTTGATTCTGATTTTTACATTGATTGTCCTTCTGATCATCTTTTTTCTGTTGTTCCTGCTGTTTTTTCTGACGTATTGCTTCTGATAGATTGTATTTGGTTTCTGGGTCGTTTGGATTATTTCGCAGCGATTCTTTGTATGCTGAAATGGCTCCATCATAATCTTTTTGCTTCATTCTCGCGTTACCCAAATTGTGATTAACACGTGCTCGTTCCTCTGGTGATTTTTTATCATTTGCACATTGCTCATAGGCTTTTTGAGCATTTTTGAAGTCACGCGACCTGTAAGTCGATTGAGCAATTTCGTCGGAAAGGTCAACGTCTTTTGGAGCTTGCTTTTGCGCTGACTGATAATAACGAACAGCCTTTTCGAAGTCACCCGACTTGTATGCTTTTCGGGCTACTTCAAGCGAATCAACCCATGCTTGTGCAAGGGCTGAATTCAAAAAAATGAACGTCAAGAAGGTAAAAAAAATAATTTTCATTTCTTCATTCGCAATTTAATTCCCGGAAGCAATAGCCATAAAATCCAACACGAAAGTGATAAAATCAACGGCAACTGGTGTCTGCTTTCCGCAATTTCGAACTCCAAATCTCGCAATTTTGCTCGTTTCATCTGGTTAATTTGTGTTAATATCGTTTGCAAATCGGGATAAGCTTCAGATGTGGTCATCGCGTAACCCCTCGTTTTACTGGCTATTTGCTTCACAAAATCAGGATTCATTTTTGAAACTACATTTTGTCCAAAGGCATTTTTACGGTAACCATTTTTAGGATTGTTCGGATCTTCGGGAACAGGTCCACCCAATTCGGTTCCGATTCCCAGAGCACAAACTTGAATTTCATTTTCAATGATTTGGTTGTAAATTTCATCATTACCTTGTTCGTGATTTTCACCGTCGGTAACAACCAAAATCGCCTTGGTCATTTTTTCCTTAGTAAACATGGTCATCGCCGTAGAAAGCGCATCAGGAATGTTCGTTCCTTGTCTTGAAATGGAATAGGTGCTGACATCCTCCACGAATAATTTCGCTGCGTTGTAATCCGTGGTTAATGGCAATTGAACGTATGAACTTCCTGCGAATAAACAAAGTCCAATTTTCTCGCCTGCCAAGGTATTGATAAGTGCATTCAGCGAGCGCTTTGCAATTTCTAATCGCGAAGTTGCTTCAATATCGCAAGTATTCATTGAATTGGAAACATCAAGGCATACGACCAATTCCATACTTTTCATCGTTCCTTTCACTTTTTTTCGACCGTAAATAGGTTGCGCTAAAGCGAGAATTAAAAATACAAATGAAGTTCTAAGAAGAAAAAATCGTGTGATTGCCCAAAATAGCGAACCTCGAACCAGCCCTTTACGACTGAATTGCGATAAATTCGAATCAATTTTATTTTTCCGTTTCAAGGATAAAATGAACAAATAGAAAAATGGAATCAACGCCAAAAGCAGATAAAAATAGTCTGGTTTTGCAAACTGAAAGCCGTATTTTCCTCCAGTTAATGGTGCTAAAAACCCGAAACTTTGAATGAATAAATAGAAAATCAACCAAAAACCGATTTCCAACACGGCTAATGTGCGATTGACCTTTTGAATTGGATATGTGGGTTGATTTTTATTCATTGCTCACAAATAATCCAAATTCAGTTACTAAAATAATTGTCAAAATCAAAAAGGCCCAATTTAAAAAGGATCCGGGTGTTGCAGGTGGTTCAGATTGATAGTGTTTATCAACCATTTTTCGTTTTTCCAAGTCTTCGATTTCGTCATAAATTGCCCACAAACTTTTTTCATCTTTGGCTCGAAAGTATTGTCCGCCGGTGGCTTCTGCAACTTGAACCAAGGTTTGTTCATCAATCTCTACAGGTTGATTTTCGAAACGAACGCCCATTGGCGTTACAACAGGTGTTGGTGCAACTCCTTCACTTCCAACTCCAATTGTGTAAACACAAATATTTTTCGCTTTTGCCAATTCAGCAGCTTGTTGAGGAGTGATGTCACCCGCGTTGTTCACTCCATCGGTCAAGAGAATAATCACTTTCGATTTCAAACTATCGCTTCGCAAGTGAACGACTGCGGTTCCTAACCCCGTTCCGATTGCCGTTCCAGGTTCAAGATTCATTCCATCGGTATGGTCAATTTGATTTTTTAAAACTTCGTAGTCAAGTGTTGCCGGACAAGCGGTATATGCTTCACCTGAATAAACAACCAATCCGATTCTGTCGCCTCGTCGTCCATCGATAAATTCCTTTGCTACCTCCTTTGCGGCTTCCAAACGGTTGGGCTTGAAATCAGTCGCTAACATCGAAAGCGAAACGTCAATGGCCAAAACGATGTCAATACCATATTTGTAATCCTCTGTTTGCGCATCCTTGTCGTTCCAACGAAATGGTTTTGCCAAGGCGATTATGAACAAACTGAGAACGACTAATTTCCCAAGAATCAGAGCCTGTCGAACGTAAACGATTGGTTTGAACTCAAATTTTTTTTGAATCTGAGCCGAACTGCTGAATTTCCAATCTCCCTTTCGTTTGTTTTCGATTCGCCACAAATACCATCCAACAAATGGAACCAACATCAACAGCCACAACCATTCCGGTTGAAAGAAATCAAATTGCGTGAGATTGATGTTCCAATTATCCAACATATTCAAATTCAATTGGGCTGGTTTCAACAATTGTTTGACGAAGCAAAAACAACGATTTTTCAATCAATTCTTCCGTGGGTTCAGAAGCGGCAAATTTCACCATATCGGAATGACTCAACAAACGCAATATGGTTTCAACGATTTCTTTTTTTAATCCAGCTTGCGTCAGAAGCAAACGTGTTTCATTCGTTGTTTTATCCAACAAACTCAATTGATAACGAGCAGTTAAATAAGACCTCAAAATGTAAGATAACTCTACAAAATGTTCTTTCAGCTGATCCTTTCGCCACAATTCGGCTTTTTCCAAGGCATCGATAGCCAACAAGGTTTTGGCTTTTAATGAAAGTTCCATTTCTGGTCTTTCAATTGCTTTGTTTTTTCTTGAAATAAACCAACCATAAATCAAGTAACCAATCAGTGGAAGTA
>VGML01000065.1 GCA_016866415.1 Bacteroidota bacterium
CACTCAATTCCTTTTGAATCGATTCAATTTCTACTGTACTCAAAAATTTGTTTTTTGGAGCAATTCCACGGCTATCTGAAATCACGTAATAATTGTATAAAATTCCTTGCTTTAATTTTGAATCTGCATAACACCAAGCAGGAACTTTATTTTCACAAGCATTTTTCCATTCAATTGAAGTTTGTGCTTGTTTGATTGCGTCTCCGTTCAAAAATGTAGTTTTTTCAAAGAATCGAGATTCCATATTAAGACATTTCAAACCAGTTACAAGAGAAGGGGCTTTTTCTATCTCCTCCAATTTTTCTTTTTTAGAATCGATGGAACACGAAACAATTAAAGCAAGAATCGATATGAAAATTGCGGACCTCAATTTGCTACTTGCAATTTAAATTCTGAAGTTTTATGGAAGGTGATCTCTGGGTAATCTTGCTCTGCCATTGATAACAAAAAGGACGTCTCGGCTAAAAAAACCAAGTTATCATCCTTATCGTAAGCGATGTATTTTGCTTTTGAACGCTTGAAATTCTCAAGTTGCTCCTGATTATCAGTTGTAATCCAACATGCTTTATAAAAATTACGTGGGACAAAGCGACAATTTGCACCATATTCGTGGATTAAACGATAATTGATTACTTCAAATTGAAGTTGCCCAACCGTTCCAACAATTTTTCGATTTCCAGGTTGTTGAATGAATAATTGGGCCACACCCTCGTCAATCAACTGTCGAATTCCTTTTTCTAATTGCTTGGATTTCATTGGATCTAAATTCTCCAATTCCTGAAAAATCTCAGGTGAAAAACTCGGAATTCCTTTATACATCATTACCTCACCTTCGGTCATCGTATCGCCGATTTTAAAGTTACCGGTATCGTATAAACCAACTACATCGCCTGGAAAAGCTTCGTCGATAACGCTTTTATCTTGTGCCATGAAAGAAGTTGGATTAGGGAATTTTAAATCTTTGTCCAATCGAACGTGGTGGTAAAATTTATTTCGTTCAAACTTTCCTGATACCACGCGTAGAAATGCAATTCGATCTCTGTGTTTAGGATCCAAGTTTGCATGAATTTTAAAAACAAATCCTGAGAATTTGTCATCCGTTGGATTCACCATTCGTTTATCCGATTCACGTCCACGTGGCGAAGGCGAAATTTCACAAAACGTATCCAATAATTCTTTTACACCAAAATTATTTACTGCAGAACCAAAAAATACTGGAGCCACATCTCCCACCAAATAATCTTCTCTGTTAAAAGGATCGTAAACACCTTCTACCATTTCAAGTTCTTCGCGCAATTCGGCTGCTGGTTTTTCACCAACAATTTCATCCAACTGAGAATCGTAAATATCATTAATTGAAACAACATCCTCCGAAATCTTAGTTTTGTTAGCTGAAAAAAGATTTAATCCTTTTTGGTAAATATTGTAAACGCCTTGAAAGCGATCTCCCATTCCAATTGGCCAAGTAAGCGGCCGAACTTTGATGTTGAGTGATTTTTCTAGCTCATCCAACAATTCAAAAGACTCTTTTCCATCGCGGTCCATTTTATTGATAAAAATGATCACAGGTGTTTTCCGCATGCGGCAGACTTCCATCAATTTTCCAGTTTGCTCTTCTACCCCATTCGCGACGTCAATAACCAAAATTACACTGTCAACAGCAGTCAACGTACGAAAGGTGTCTTCAGCGAAATCCTTGTGACCTGGTGTATCTAAAATATTGATTTGCTTATTATTGTATTCAAAAGCCATAACTGAAGTAGCAACAGAAATTCCACGTTGCTTTTCAATTTCCATGAAATCCGAAGTCGCTGATTTTTTGATTTTGTTGTTTTTTACGGCGCCAGCAGTTTGAATTGCTCCACCAAACAGTAGTAATTTTTCCGTTAAGGTCGTCTTTCCTGCATCTGGGTGAGAGATGATTCCAAACGTTCTTCGTTTTTCTATGGCTTCGAGATTCTTCATTCTTCTATTCAATAAAAAAGACCGCACAAGGCAGTCTTTTCTATGTATTATGAAATTAATTAAAATATTTCAGAAGCGGAAAAATGAAATTTCCCTTCAATTTCTGCATTTTCGTCAGAATCAGAACCATGAACTGCGTTACGACCTTTGCTTTCAGCATAAGCCTTTCGAATTGTTCCTTCAGCAGCTTCAGCCGGATCAGTTGCACCGATTAATGCACGAAAATCAGCAACTGCATTTTCTTTCTCTAAAATCGCAGCAACGATTGGTCCAGAAGTCATATACTCAACAAGCTCGCCATAAAAAGGACGTTCTGCGTGAACTTCATAGAATTTTTTCGCTTGCTCTTCAGACAAACGTGTATATTTCATTGCTTTAATTTGAAATCCTGCTTGAATGATCATGTCCAAGATTTTTCCCATGTGCCCGTTTTCGATTGCGTCAGGCTTTAACATTGTAAAAGTGCGATTTGTGGCCATTTTTATTATAAATTTGGGTGCAAAGATAGTCATTTATTTGGCTTGATTCAATTTCTCTTTGTTAATAAAAAAAGGTTATGGTCCGATAACCGAATTCAATTTCCTCGTTATTTAGAGTTGTCTTAATTAAAATGTAAAATGAAAAATTTAAAATTTTTAATACTACTCACTTTAATCTTAATTATTTCGGGTTGTAAAGATCAAAAAAGCAAGGATACTAAATTGAAAGGCGAATTCGATTTTGAAACAAAAACAATTAAAAAAGATTCATCAAACGATTTGACTACTAGAGAGGTGAAAGATAAGATTGGAGAGTTGAGAGATAAGAATGAAGAGTTAAAAATGAAGAGTGGAGAGTTGAGAGTGAAGAGTGAAGGGTTAAAAGATAAAGGTGATTTGCGCAAAAGTGATAAGCTTATCGTGAAAAATAAAAGTGACGCTTTAAAATCCAAAAATCAGCCAATCGTAAATGATCCTGCTAAAATGCCCGAAAAATGGTCGAATGCCTATGCAAATGACCCAAAGTGGATGGAACTATTTCAGGAAACGAGTAATTCTTTTTTAACGGGGTGGGCAAATGAATTTCAACGAAATCCAGAGGCTCGAATTTCAAAAGAGGAACTTCTTTTTGCTTACCGACGAAGAATGGAGAAAATTTTTTACCAAACCCCTTCATTTATCGAGTTCAGTGTTAACGAACTAAAAAATTCAGAGCAATTCAATAATTTAATTACTGATTTCCAAACGAATATTCAATGATTTTACAAAGCTGAGTTTAGCTTTTTATAAATTGATTCATTCAGAACTTTATCGTGCTTGTTATTTATAATCACAGAAGTACTATCTTTTTGTTCATTTAACTTGAAGACCCTATGCACTTCTATGAATTTCCCATGGGTATTTTCGAAGCGATCCTGATCGAAATTTACGGCTAATTGTTTGAAATAATTTTTTATTTGATTCTTCAATAAATTGAATTTATTGCCAAGAAGAAAATTGAAATTAACGATTATTCTATAACATATTCGAGTATCGTAAATAATTGTTCATTTTGAACGGAAACGACCAGTTGATATGTTCCAGTTGATTTAGAATTTAGCGTGTACTTAAACTTTTTTCCATCCGCCACAAAAGGTATTATTTCCTCTTCATTGAAATAAATAAAGACATTTTTGATTTCATCCGATTCTAAAATAAACTCATTTGGCTTTCCTTTTTTTAATATTCGCTCTTTCGGCGCTGTTAATTTCAAATCATTAAGCGGACTATAAAATTCAGGTATATCAATCTTTTTGTTTTCCTTTTGTTTTAAAAGAATTTCTTGAGGATTTAACCACCTTGAATTGAATGCACTTGGAATTAAATAAGGTAAGGTCAAAAATGATTTAAAAGGAATCTGATTGTCTAAGAATTGTTGATTTATTTCAGCAGGAAAATGACTGAAAATTGCATGGTAAGGATCTACATTAAACCAAGATTCGTCAAATTTCTTTGTGCTTTCCAGTTTTCCTTTTTTATTTGATGAACCATAACCTTCTCCCCAAGTTGCATCAAAAACACGCCATGCTCCATCAATGCGAATAACATTCCAAGCGTGGTTTATAGATTCCTCAAGATCATCAGAAACATTTTCTTCATATTCATAACCTTTAGCTACTCCTGAAATAGTTTCAATTTCCAATCCCAATTTTTCTCCAAGTTCAGTATATAAACTAGCAAAACCAGCGCAAACCGCTTTCTTCGATTTAAAAACAGACGATGGGGAATTATCACCAGGATTTTTTAGATTATACGCTCTGGCATCATACGAAATATTATCCGTCAACCAAACATAAATCATTCTGGCCTTCTCAATTGGTCTTGCTTGTCTTGAGGAGAAATAGGAAACTAATTCATCACTATTTTGAATGTTCTTTGGCGCATTTCGCGCAAATAGGTCAATGTCGTCAAATTCTCTCTTCACTTGACTAAAGGAAGAAAAATGAATAAAAAACAAGAAAATTACAAATCCGTATTTCATTATCTTTAATGATTATCTTAACGAATCAGATGAAAGAACGTATGACCTATTTCTTCTGTGTCATTCGGTCCAACAATTCTATATTTAACAAAATAAACGCCATTGGTGGCCTCCTTTCCATTTGAAGTGCCGTCCCAAGTTGCGTTAGGAGAATTAAGTTCGGCCATTTTCACTCCCCATCGATCAACCACGATGGCTTCTTGAGAAATAGCATTTAGCGAATTGATTCCGTATGAATCATTGTTGCCATCTCCATTTGGAGTAAACACATTTGGAACCTCAACAACTAAAGAACCACATGGGATAATAATGACCGCGATTACGTCTGTGTCCGTACAACCATTCACATCTGTTACTTGAACATTATACGTGGTCGATTGAGTCGGTTGAACTTGCACATTTTGTCCATTTTGAGTAGAAAACCATAAATAAGAATAGGGTGTTGTTCCTCCCGTGCTTGCTGCACTTAAATCAACAATATCGCTTGCACATGAGGATATGTCGTTACCGGCGTTAACAGTCAATTCTTGAGGTTCTGTTATTATAATTACCTGTGAATTAGGACAACCTGTGGCGTCAATTACAGTTACAGTATAATTTCCTGCAGATAAGTTTGTGAATGAATTTGAACTTTGAGCAGTAGCTCCATCCAACGAATAAGTGTAAGGAGCTGTTCCGCCTGTTGCGGTCGCAATTAAACTACCTGTTTGTTCTCCAAAACACAAAACTCCAGTAACATTTACATTAGTAATTGAAGGTCCTCCATTAGCAGGAATCGTTATTTGAAGGTTTTGAACACAACCCGTTGAATTGTCTGTTACCGTGACTATGTAATTCCCAGGAGCTAAATTAGTTGCGTTGGATGTTGATGAATTTGAAGGACTCCATACGTATTGAAAATTACCCGATCCTCCTGAAACAATTACCTCAGCTGATCCATTGGAGCTTCCGCAATCCGCTGAGACGATATTTCCAGGATTTAAAGAAAAATTCTGTGGACTCGTTAAAGTTATTGAAGATGTAGAGACACAGCCATTTGCATCTGTAACCGTAATAGAATAATTTCCTGATGACAAACCGGTAAAGGTTCCAGAATTTTGAGGTGCGCCTCCATTCAAAGCGTATTGCAAAGTCCCGGATCCAGATGCACTTATAACTATTTGGCCACTAGTTGGATTGTTACAATTAGGATTTGAAGGAGTTACACTTGAAATCGTTGGACCACCTGATGAGGTGACATTGACTGAACTTGTTGTAGAACATCCATTGGGGTCGGTAACCGTAACATCGTAGCTTCCGGCCGATGAAACGACTATTGATTGAGATGTAGCACCTGTTGACCAAAGGTAAGCTCCAGCACCCGTAGCACTGAGCGTTGTGTTTGGAACAAGACAACTTAGGGCAAGTCCATTGTTGCTGGAAATACCGGCACTCGGGTTAACACCTACATTGACATTAACGGTAAGCGTAGCTGTTTGGCACCAAGGGTTACTCACCACAACCTGATAGGTATTTAATCCCGCGCTATGCTGAGGTAGATTCACCAGCGGCGTATTGTAGGTTGTGCCGGATTGAAGATGCGTCCAGCTGTATGAATACAAGCTCGGATCTGCAGCATTGTTTAGATTACATTCTATTGAAAAATTATCGCCAAGGCAGATATTCGTCGGAGCTAAAGTGTTTATCTCAGCATATTCAAGACGTAGAAATGGTCTCTTCACCGGGTCGGCAAATTCTCTGTTAGTGAAACCAACGTGGCTGTATAGAATCTCATTCATCAGACTGAGTCTAAGGCCATAATTTGGTTGCCCACCACAAATCCAGTCATAGGCGAGCGTGGAGATATCAATGGTATAATCTGTAAAGAGAGGATTAAGTGGTATGGGCGAGCTTGAAGGAACTAAAACTGCGTTCAAGGGCGTAACATTCGGTTGGTTATTCCATGTTACCGTATTTTCATTCCATGAATCAAGCACCCTTTGTACATAAAACATATTGTCAACCGCGGGACTATAATAATCATGACCCCATGGCATTCCGGTGGGAAAAAACATGTACAAAGTAGCCCTATTATCATATAACATAGATGTGGTAACTGGAGGATTAAGGTCGAATTGCCATAAACCCCTTAATGTTCCTTCGCCGCACCCATTAGAAAACCAAGTCCATTGTGCAATATCAGAAAAAGGGTCGGTTCCGGTGTTAGTTGCAGCCCATGTAGGGCACAGCTGATTGTATGAAAGTCTGGAGTCAGAAAGACTTGGCATATCAAATGTTTGAGAAAAAACAGCTGAGGAGATAAAAACCAGATAAAGCTGGAATGCCAGTCTGTTGAGAATTCCATTCATCAAACTTTGTAAGGCTTCATAAAGATGATTAACCGGCTTAGATTTCCACATCTTTTTTGTTTTTTTCTATTGTCCTACGAAAATAATGATTTTTCACCGCTTATCCATTTATGGCTTCTGAAATCTTGTGAAGAAAATTCATCAAATTGACCCTTATTTTCAATAAATTGTTTAGGTCTTTGGAATTCCTTAACCCAACTGTTTTGAGCAAAACTCAAGGAAGAACAAAAAAGGAAAATAAAAGATAAAATTCTCATTTTAAAATTGTTATCAAAATAAAGTAAAACAACTTTTTATCGAATTAAATGGAAAAAGGTATGACCTTCTTTTACTGTGTTGTCCATTCCCGTTACTTTATACTTAAGAAAATAAACCCCTGATTCTGCATCGGTTCCATAAGGAGTTTTTCCATCCCATTGAAATGTTAAATCGTCGATAACTACCATAGTGTTTCCCCAACGATTTACAATAACTGCCTCAATTGACAATGCATTCTGGGTCCAAACAAAATAACCTTCATTATTTCCGTCAGCATTCGGTGTAAATACATTTGGTACTTCTATGTCTAAGGGTAAAAATGGAATCACGACAATTGTGTCATACCAACTATCTTGGCAAAGACCGTTAGATGCTATTAATTCTATTATAAAAGTACCATCGTTCTGATAAGTAGTATTTACAGCGCTTAAATCAGAGGTTTGAGTAGTTGAACCATTTCCGAAATCCCAACTAAACGATGTTGAATTCTGTGATTGATTGACAACCGTAACAGTTAATGGAACTACTCCCGTTGTTGGAGTTGCTGTAGCACTTGCAATTGGCAATGGAAGTACGGTTGAAACAACTGAACTTGATGTATTACAACCGTTAGCATCTGTTACAACCAATTGCTCTGTCTGTGTTGCCGTTGCCGAATAGGAAAAAGGATTTTGAATTACACCGTTCCACGAATATGAATAAGGGGCAGTTCCGCCAGATGCACTTGCAGTTAAAGTAATATTATCTCCTGCACAAACTGTAATTGGAGTTGATGTATTCGCAATAAGTGGAGTTGGTTGAGTTACCTGCATGGTTAAAGTATCAATGCACCCATTAGCATCCTGAACAACTATTGTATAGTTTCCAGCGGATAGATTCGTAAATACTGAATCACTTCCAAATGTTGATCCATTAATAGAAAATTGATACGGAGCAGGTCCGCCATAAGTAAAGACCGAGAGTTGACCATCGCTAGAACCATTACAAGAAGCAGGATTGGAATTTCCAGGGACAGCAACGACAGAAATATCGCCACTAACCACAACATTAATTTGTGAAGAACAGCCATTAGTATCTTGAACTACCACCGTGTAAGTTGATGCTGAAATATTTGAAAAAAGTCCGGTAGGTTGGCTTGTTGAGAAATTATTTATAGAATAGATGTATGGATAAATACCTCCAGTTGCATTTACTTCAAGTCCGCCATTCGGCAAGTTACATGTAGAATTTGTCGTTGAAAGTTGAGTTAATTGAACAGCTGTTGGCTCTGTTACAGATTGATTTAGTGTTACTTGGCATCCCTGTGCATCGTTAACTATTAGTGAATAAGAACCTGCAGAAAGGTTGCTGAATAACGCATTTGTTTGAGGCGACCCACTTCCTAATATGTATGTATATGGCTGAGTTCCTCCTGTCGCCGCTACAGTAATAGATCCATCGTTTGAACCATTGCACAAGGTTGGAATACTATCCGATGTGGCTGCTAAGTTCGATAAATCTGTAATTTGAACTGGGAGAGAAACCGTACAACCACCTTGATCTTGAACATAAAAAGTGTAGTTTCCAGAAGTTAATCCTGAAAAACTCGGATTTGAGCCAAAATTTACATTATCACTTGAATACGATAATGTTCCACTTCCACCTGTTGCTGTAATACTAACTGAACCATTGGGTTGTCCACAAGTAGATTGAGATAGGGATATTGTCGCATTTATAACTCCGGAAGCTGGTGTAACATCCACATCATCTGTTAAAACGGTTGGAGTTGATGATCCACACTGAGTATAGGTAAATTGAGCCGTGTAGGTGGTCTGAGCTGTTGGACAGACTGTAATAGGGTTATTCGTTCCAAGAGAAGTTGTTCCTTGAAACCATTCCAATGTGTACAAAGTATTTCCAGCAGGTTTAAATCTCCATGCTTCAGGAGTTGTAACAGTCCAAGTTGGAGTAGAATTTCTATTCGGAGCAGTAATACCTACCGTTCCTCCAGCATTTTGCAAACCTATGATTGCACGTCCGCCATTCCATCCAGAACAAAGTGGTTTTGATTCCACATAAACATCGATGTAATTTGTCGTTTCATTTAAAACCATCATATGACGACTTTTAATTGAGGTACAACTAAACTGGCAAATGAGATCAAAGGAAACGATAAATTGTCTGCAGGGAGCAACTCCATTTGTATAGTACTTAATATTTCCACAAACACTAGGATCAATATCGTGATATATGCCAAAAATATTCCCCATATTCACTAGATTTGGCGAAGGACAACTTGCCGTAAAAGACCATGGACAAAATCCGCTTGCACTTCCCAAATTGAAATTCAAATTTCCGTTGGAACCAATCAATAGTTGATTATAGGTTTGTCCGTAAAAACAAAATGTAAATGGAAGATTTATTGAATTACTCCATACATCATCTGTATTTATTGAAACCCCTGTCCCTCCGCTCTGATTGTAAGGTATTGGTGGAGTATGTGGGATTGATTCTACCGTGTAGCTTGAAGTTTCTCTAATATCTAAAAATGTGGCCGTCAAATTTGAACATCCGGCAGCCGATGAACAATCGGCAGTTTGATCAGGACCAGCATTAACGAAAGGACAAGGTATACTTTGAGAATTACTAAAGAATACTTGCATCAGCAAAAGCAGAAAAGCTATATTTTTCATAGTCAATA
Source organism: Bacteroidota bacterium (assembly GCA_016866415.1). Lineage (GTDB taxonomy): Bacteria > Bacteroidota > Bacteroidia > Flavobacteriales_D > Crocinitomicaceae > UBA952. The sequence continues at coordinate 9,751 of VGML01000065.1, forward strand.
TGACGATAAATGTGAAATAAGAGTTGCACAAAGGTAATTTAATTCAACACATTCCTTTTAAACTCTCCTTTAAATGGCTTAACTTTGTACTCATGAGTACTTCAGTAGTTACCTATTCCGGAAATCTTCGCACCACATGTACACACTTATCTTCGGGAAAAACGATTATTACCGATGCCCCAATTGATAATCATGGTAAAGGAGAGGCTTTTTCTCCAACTGATTTAGTCGCGACTTCTTTAGCATCTTGTATGTTGACGATTATCGGAATTTATTGTCAGAATCACGACATTGAATTTATTTCGGGAACTGTTGAAGTTGAAAAGATTATGGCTTCAAGCCCAAGAAAAATAGAAAAAATTCGTTTAAACATCGATTTAAATGCCAATAATTGGGATCAGGAAACAAGAAAAAAAGTTATCGCAGCAGGCAAAGCATGTCCTGTGGCCAAAACGCTCGATGGTAACGTGGTGATGGAATTTAATTTTAAATGATGGAAAGA
>VGML01000066.1 GCA_016866415.1 Bacteroidota bacterium
TCTGATGAAAAAGATGAAGGAATTGTAAATGGTTTTAGGCATGCGAAGAACGCCATTAAAGAGATTGTTCCGAATGAGGTATTACCAAAATTTAAAGCGTATTTTTTAAATCAAGTTCATATTATACATTATCAAGTGCCTCGAGATATTGATTTAAATCATTATTTCGAAATCATGAATTCGCGTGGTGAACAGTTGGAAAAACACGAAATTATTAAAGCTCGATTGATTTCCAAATTAGTTTCTAATCAGGATAAAGCAATCTTTAATTATGTCTGGGAAGCTTGCAGCGAAATGTCCGTTTACATTCAACAAAAATATAAACATGAAGAAGTCTTTGGAAAACAGTTTTGTGATTTCAATTTAAGTAAATTCAATGACTTACCGAAGGTCGAAGGGGAGTTGGGTAAGCAAACCTTAAACGACATCATCAATTCAACAGAAAATTCTGAAATAAAAATTGAAAAAGATAAAAATGATACGTTTCAACCGATTATCGACTTCCCAAATTTTCTTCTGATTGTATTAAAGACTAAGCTTTGCGATTACGAGCAATTTGATCCGAATGATTTTATTTTGGATGATAAGGAATTGATAAATGAATTCGATAAAATAAAGCATATTATCGATGAAGAATTTGTAAAAGAGTTTGCTTTGATACTTCTGAAAACAAAGTATTTGCTAGATAATTACATTGTTCACCAATCAGTTGAAGACGATGAACGAACTTCCAATCCTTGGAAATTACAGAAGTGGCAGTTTGATCTTGAAAATCGCAATTATTATTTAAAAAATTTAGATGAGAAGAGTGAAAGTCAATTGAAGTTGCAACAGCTACTTTCGATGTTTGAAGTATCCTTTTCTCCCAAACAAAGAAAGAACTATTTATTTTACTCCCTACTTTTTTTGAATAGATCGAATGATCGAAAAGTGGATGATTATTGCGAATTTGTTTCCTTACTCGCTGAAAAATATTTTAAAGATGTTTATTTAAACGCTTCAAAACTGAATCAAATAAACGTCCCGTTGCCCAATAGTTTTGATTCCACTTTGCTTGAGAAAGATGTCGAAAATAAAATTTGGAAACTTAAAGTGGATGTTGTCAATCATCAATTTGACTTCGATTCAATCTATGGAGATGGAACTCAGGCATCAAAAGGAATTTCATCCTTTATTTTTAATTATCTTGATTTTAAGTTGTGGGAGAAATATGCAATTGAATTGAAGGGCAATAATTATGAATTGGGAAATCCAGTGCGCATTGATTTTTTTGAATCAATAGGTAGTCCAGACTTTGATTTAAATTATTTTGATAACTTCTATTGCTCCAGAGGAAGAAATACCTTAGAGCATTTTTATGCCCAAGCTAACGCGAATGGAGAAGAAGGTAAATTAAATCAAAATGAAATCAATTGTTTTGGAAACTATGCACTGATTGGGGGAGATGTAAATAGTTCCGCATCGAATAAAAACCCCAGTGCGAAACTCGGTAGTTACAAGGATTCAGGTAAAATTAAAAGTGGTGTTGCTTCTTTGAAATTTATCATTATGATGGAAGTGTGCATTCAAAATGAGAAATTTCGACAAGGCCAAGAATGGATTTTCGAGGATATTCAGTTGCATCAGAAAAAAATGGTGGAACTATTAAAGATGAAATAATACGCAAAAACCTTATGAAAATAGCCGTAATTGGAGGAGGAGCAGCTGGTTTTTTTGCGGCCATTTCATGTAGAAATCATTTTTCGAATGCTCAGGTTGTCATTCTTGAAAAATCATCAAAAGTTCTATCGAAGGTTAAAATCTCCGGAGGAGGAAGGTGTAATGTAACAAATGCCTGTTTTGACAACAAATTGCTCTCTCATCATTATCCGCGAGGCGAAAATCAATTAAGAAAAGCGTTCGAGCAATTCAACGCAGCCGATATAATTGATTGGTTTGAATCAAGAGCTGTCAAAATGAAGGTTTATCCTGATAATTGCGTTTTTCCTTTAGCAAATGATTCACAAGCCATTATCGATTGCTTTCTGAATGAAACCAAACGATTGAAAATAGAGGTTCAATTAAATCAACGAATTCATCAAATTTCAAAATCTGAAAATTCGTTTTTAATTCAAACGGAAGAAGCAACGCTTGAATTTGATTGCTTGATTGTAACAATTGGAGGTCAACCAAAAGCTTCTGGTTTTAATTTGATGGAAAGTTTCGGTCATCACGTAGTTGAACCAGTTCCTTCTTTGTTCACGTTTAACATGCCCAAAAATCCAATTTGCGAATTGATGGGGAATGTTGTCGAACACACAACAGTAAAAGTGGAAGGAACTAAATTATTAGGGCAGGGGCCTTTGTTGATTACACATTGGGGAATGAGTGGGCCTGCAATTTTAAAACTTTCAGCTTGGGGAGCTAGAATTTTATATGAGAAGAATTACAACTTCGCAATTTTGGTTAACTGGTTGAACGAGGAAAAAGAAGATGATTTACGTGTTCAACTTCTTCGATACATGCTCGAACAAGGAGGAAAGATGGTGTACAATTTCAATCCGTTTCCAATTACCAATCGGCTTTGGTATTTTCTGCTTGAAAAATCTGAGATCTCACTTGAAATGAGGTGGAAGGATCTTGGTAAAAAGAACATCAATAAACTTGTTAATACATTGCTTAATGATCGCTATGAGGTCAGTGGTAAGACGACTTTCAAAGAAGAATTTGTAACTGCTGGTGGAATTTCATTGAATGAAATAGATTTTAAGTCAATGGAAAGTCGGATTGTAAAGGGTTTGTTTTTTGCAGGCGAAGTTTTGGATATTGACGGAATTACGGGTGGATTCAATTTTCAAGCCGCTTGGACGACTGGTTTTATCGCTGGAAAAAATGTGGGTTTGGAAAACTAATTTGCTCTTCCTGCCAAAAGACTCAGATGAAACAAAGCATCCCCACTTTCCTTTTCACTGATAGAAATGTTATAATCACAGTTTCCAATTCCATTCAATAAACTACAAAGAATTTTTCCAGATTCATTTTTTTTGTCTTGATACATGAATTCAATTACTTTTTGGACATCATCAGCCTCCAACGTGATCATGGGGAAACTGGAAGTAATCGTTTGTTCAATTTCAAGGAATTCCTCTTTGGAAATTCGATTTTGCTTCCAAGAAATGAAAGACTCAGCGCACATACCAAGCGCAACAGCGTGACCATGTGAAATTGGCGTTTTATCCAAAAAATAACTTTCCAAGGCATGTCCAATTGTATGTCCGAAATTCAAGATTTTACGTAATCCCCCTTCTTTTGGATCTAACTCAATGATATCCGTTTTTATTTTAACTGACGCGTGAATTACTTCTTCTTGAATTAATTCCTCTTCAGAGTGAATTGTTTTTATTTGATTCCATAGATTCTTATCACGAATTAATGCATGCTTAAGCATTTCGGCATAACCATTAAATATTTCCTCTGCAGGAAGTGTTTCAAGTAATTTCGTGTCGATGTAAATTTTCTGTGGATGACAAAATGTTCCAAGTTGATTCTTGTATTGGTCCATATCAATCCCCGTCTTTCCGCCCATCGATGCATCTACCATTCCAAGCAATGTTGTGGGAATATTGATGAAATTCATTCCTCGCTTGAAAATGGAAGCAATGAAACCACCCATATCCGTAACGACACCACCACCAACATTGATTACCAAGTCTTTTCTGCTGAATCCATATTCTGTAAATGCTTGCCAAACTTGGAAACAAACCTCCATCACCTTATTTTCCTCGCCAACTGGAAGTAGAATAATTTCCGCTCGTTCCAACTCCTCGAAAGAAGTCAATAAGTACTCAAGGCAACAATCGTGCGTATTTTCATCGACCAAAATAATCAATTTATGTTCTCGATATGTTTGCAGCAATTCAACAAACGAGCTTTCCTCAAGTGGGCCGATTTCTACCGAATATTCTTGAGCTTCAATTACTTTCATTAGATGGATAGTTTTCTCAAAGTTAATTATTCTTTTTAGTAGACTTTCAGTTCCAAAAAACAAATTAAATTTGACCATGATATCTTTTGAGAATACAGAAATTGCTTTTCAAAGCAAATCGAATAAAGACTTAAAAAGAGCTTATTGGTTATTTAAGATCATTGCCTCTCCAACCTTTGTGAAATTAGGAAAAATAGCTACGAATATGGCTTTGAAACTTCACCTTCCAATTAATGCCGCTGTTAAAGCAACTATATTTCGCCAGTTTTGTGGTGGTGAAAGCATAGGGGAATGTGATGCCGTAATAAAAAAAATGGGAGATTTTGGTGTTGGAACAATCCTTGACTATTCTGTTGAGGGTAAAACATCAGATGAGGATTTTGATCAAACAGCTGATATTATCATTAAAACGTTAGATAGAGGAAAGTCTGATAAAAATATTCCTTTTGGTGTATTTAAGGTAACGGGAATTGGTCGATTCGACTTATTGGAAAAAGCGAGTAACAAGGAATATCAATTTTCTGAAGCTGAAAAAAAGGAAGTTGAAATAATTGTCAACCGAATTGATCGAATTTGCAAAGCTGCTTTTGATTCAAATGTGCCTGTATTCATTGACGCGGAAGAATCGTGGATTCAAGATGCGATTGACAAATGGGCGTTCGAAATGATGCTAAAATATAACAAGGAACGAGCAATTGTTTTCAATACAATTCAGATGTATCGTCACGATCGATTGGATTTTTTAAAGTCTTGTTTCGAATTGGCTCATGAAAATAATATCAAATATGGCGTTAAATTAGTTCGTGGCGCGTACATGGAAAAAGAACGAAATAGGGCTGTGAGTTTAGGTTATCCTTCGCCAATCCAACCTGATAAAGCTTCGTCTGATCGTGATTACAATTTGGCTTTGGAATTTATTGTTTCGAATTCAGAATATTTCGCACTTTGCGCTGGAACTCACAATGAAGATAGCTCACTTTATCTAACGCAACTTTTAGAAAAGTATCAAATCAAGGGTAACGACATACGATTTTTTGGGGCTCAGTTACTTGGGATGAGTGATCACATTTCTTATAATTTGGCCGCATCTGGGTATAATGTTGCCAAGTATGTGCCATTTGGTCCAATTCGTGAAGTAATGCCTTACCTTTTGCGCAGAGCCGATGAAAACACTTCGGTTGCGGGTCAAACGGGAAGAGAGTTGAGCTTGATTATGCGGGAATTGAAGCGAAGGAAATTATAATTACTTATAATTAAAAGGAACACTGAACACGCATTAGAATAGATTGTCCTGTTCTTCCTAATATATTTTCACTGGCTATTCCGACGTTCCAATTTTTTATTTTCAAGCTTGAATATGTCCCGAAACGATAGAATGTAAATCCACCGTAACTTACATTTACTCCTACGTTCAGCTTTACATCTTTACCAATCGTAAATCGATAATCCAATCCAGCAAAAATTAATGGGTTGTATGCCGAACTAAGAAACATGCGAACACCATAAAATTCTTGTAGCTTTCTTACAGAATTAGGATCAACAAGTTTTGAAAACTGCAAAAAACCAGGAAGAAAAATATTTTTTTTGACGGATGTTTTCTGCACTTCTAAAGTGTCAAGAACGGAAAAGTTAGAATCTAAAAATGATGCTCCGTTCAATAACTGATTGAATGTTAGTCCAGTGAATGAAAATACGGTGTCCGCTGAATAGTGATTCATCGGAGTTGTTAATGAAGCGAAACCAAGATTTTTTGCTAAAAACTGATAATATAAAGGATTTCCTTTTTTTGTTGGAACAGAGAATCTAAGATCTAAGTCAATACCAACTCCAATACCTTTTGTAAATGCTGTCCCATTTGTAAAACCTACAGCACCATCATAAGAAATTGCCATAGAATCCAAATTTTGTGATTGGAATATTTCTCCTTTTTGAATACTAGCTTCGCTAAAACTGGATAAATTAAATAAGTTTAATGAAACAGATGATTTGGATTTTTTATCCAACCAGCCAAAACCAGTTTTTTGAAAGGTATAACTCGAGAATTTTGTTCCGGAAATAGATGCCGTATCACCGAGGTAATCTTGATTTCCGTAAAATGTTAAGTCGAATAAGTCCTTGGAATAACGTGCACCTATAAACGAATAGTAACCAACTTTAGCTGTAAATCCCCAGTTTGGATTTTTGCACAGTGAAACAGTGTAATTTCGATATTCTGCTTCTGTATTTAAATCCGAACCAAATTGATTTACACCACGATGTAATCCTCGACTTTTATCCTTTATTTCAGTTGTGATTTCTCCACCATAAAACAATTTTTGAGTAAGCGAATTATGCAAAGATGTAGATGCATAATCAGCTGTACCCGAAAACACGATTTCATGCTTGCGATTTATCAATGTATCGTGGTGATTCGGAAGCCATGATTGAGAAAACCCGTTTTCAATCAAGATTAAAAATAGTGTGGTAATGAATTGTTTCATTAATAGATGATTGTTCCGCTAAGTTTAACATTTAGTTTGACTGCCAAATAGGCTCCTAAAGGAATACTTTGTTGTTCATTTATGCCTGTTTGATAATTTGGTGTATCAAAACGAGCCTCTACAACAACGAATTTAAGTTTATTGAGGTCAGAAACCAATGCCTCAGGAAGTATAAATTCAACACTCGATTTTTTTTCAAACAAGCCATTTTGCGAATTCACACTTCCCAATTTACTTGAAGAGATTTGTGAAGATCCAACTACCGTATGTAAAATAAAATTGTTTTCATCCATAAAATAGAGAATTGGTTCACATGAAATGGGGAAGGCATTTGTTGCATTTAGTGTAATTATTCCAGAATTCGCGTGGATTTTTGTCGCATCTTGTTGAAGATCAAAATTAAAAGTATCCCTTAAGGTTAATCCATCAGCTCCGAAAGACAGTGGCATTTGAAGGTTGACTTTTACCTTAATTTTGCTGTTTGGAAAAATTTCATCAGCTCCTCCTGAGACATTTCCCCACGGATTTAATTGAAACTGGTAACCAATCTCATGTTGACTGCCAAGATTTTCAATGTATTGTTCAATATTACTATTGGTTGAATTGAACGATTTGGTTTGTTCACTCGGATTTAAAAAAGACCAACTTCCTGTTGCTGGAGAAACATAAAAATCTGAACCAATCTCAGATGAATTAAGTGAGACAGAATTTAAAGCATAGTTTGTATTCTTGGCTTGAGTGACTTTTCCTTTGAGTGAAACTTTCATTCCGTTTTCGATTGTAAACAAAAGGTTTGTCGCAGGAATATCGATTGAACCACCTATTACGTTATTGAAATAAGGAAATTGAAAGGTTGATGTATCAGAAACGAGTTGATTTCCGAAATAACCTTTAGCATAGTCGATTTCCAAATCGTAAAGTGTTCCATCAAATTTAAAATCATGTTGCGAATTAATTGAAACAACCGACCCATTTGGATCTGTTTTAATGGCTAGTCGTGATTGCAGTGCATTAAAACTAAATCCAGACTCTCCTCTTAAATCAATGTCAAAACCTGAAAGATCAAGGATTTCTTCTGCTGTTTGCGGCTGAGAAATCGATCCCGCATCAACCGAATATGTTTGTTCAAACATGACACCGTTTTTCGTAGTTCCTGGTAATTGTATCGTGTAAAAAACTCTTGTTGATAGTGGATTGTATACTTTGACTTTGATTTTTCCATTGGAAATTCGAATCTTTTTCAATTCAATTCCATTCAAATCGATTGTGTGTTCTTCGATTGAATTCACAAAAGTAAATCCTGGTAGAACATTATTAATATTGAGTAGTGGGCTGAAAAACTGAGTAATCGTTGTATCAGGAATTTTAACAATGTCTTTAATTCCAATATCCAACAGCGTGCGAGTCAAGTCAACATCAATGGTTGTTTCATTTGAAGTTGTAAGCGTAGAGTCATTCATGAAATTTGAAAGTGTCAAAGTATCAGAAATCATTGGGGCTCCCCAATCTGTTTTCCAGCTTGTATCCTTCTTTTTACATGAGAATGCCAGTAAACAAATTAAAGTGACGTATAATAGATTCTTCATTATGAGTTTGCTTTGGAAAAACATTACCTTTCAAAAATATGACTAAAATACGATTTTAGGTCGAATTTACCTCTGTTTTATTTAAATTTGAACGTGGTTTTTAGTAGTTCTTTATTCCTCTTTTTATTTTTTCCACTATTTTTAATAGGATATATTATTCTACCAAAGAATTTAAAAAACACGTGGATTCTAATATCCAGTTTGGCATTTTATTATTGGGGAGCGCCATTATTCATCTATATATTGGTGTCAACGACGGTAATTGATTTTTTTTTAATCAAGGAAATTCATCAATCGGAAACGAGAAGTCGAAAAAAATTATTTTTACTCGCTTCGTTGGGGTTGAATTTGGGTTTGTTGGCTTATTTCAAATACGCTAATTTTTTTATTGAAAATGTAAACGATGTTCTTGGTTCAGTCGGTTTTACTCAAATTGGGTGGACGAAAATCGCATTGCCAATCGGAATTTCCTTTTATACATTTGAGACGCTCACATACGCTATTGATGTTTTCAGAGGAATTCACGCTCCCTTGAAGCGAATTCATCATTATTTACTTTACATCGTTTGTTTTCCGAAATTGATTGCTGGGCCCATAGTTCGGTTTAATGTAATTGCTGACCAAATTCCCAATCGGAATGAAACCATTGATAATCAGATTTTTGGTTTTTATCGCTTTTCAATAGGTTTGGCAAAAAAAGTACTTGTTGCAAATACGCTCGGTGCATTTGCATCTGAAACAATGAATTTGCCTTATAATCAACTGGATACATCAATGGCGTGGCTAGGGATTCTTGCCTATACGTTTCAAATTTATTTTGACTTCTCAGGTTATTCTGATATGGCAATTGGTATTGGTAAAATTATGGGCTTTTCGTTTTCAGAAAACTTTGATAACCCTTACAATTCACGAAGTATAACCGAGTTTTGGCGCAGATGGCACATGACTTTAGGGACTTGGATGAAAAATTATTTATACATTCCTTTGGGAGGTAATCAAGTAAGGAGTAAAAATCGGTTATATTTTAACCTCATACTAGTATTTCTTTTATCGGGCTTATGGCATGGGGCGAGTTGGAATTTTGTAATTTGGGGTGCTTTTCATGGGCTCTTTCTCATTTTAGATCGCATTTTTTTAGCAAAAGTTCTTGAGTCCATTGGGACAATTCCAAGTGTTTTATTCACATTTCTGGTTGTAATGATTGGTTGGGTATTTTTTAGTTTGAATAATTTTTCAGATGCTATGAATTACATTAAAATACTCTTTTCATTTAATTTCCATTTAACTGCTATTCCAATCGGAAATGAATTTGTTTTCACCTTGATAGTTGCCTCTATTTTTTCATTTAGTGGTTTGACAAAATTTGGTAAAAAATTTCAATCATTCATTTACACGGAGTTTGAATATTCTGCTAGTAAAGCATTTGCTACATTGTTTATAGGGGTTATTCTCTATGGAATTTCAGCCAGTTATATTACCTCCACAGGTTTTAATCCGTTCATTTATTTTAGATTTTGATGGGGAATAAACGAACAGAATGGACGAAGAGAATGATGTTTTATTCAGTTTTAATTGGATTATGCCTTCCTTTCATTCAATTTTTAACTCAATTTGCCAACGAAAAAGCCTTGAAAGGTGCGATTGTGGAACCGATAAAGCCTGAATTGAACCGGGATAGTTTGCAAAACTGTGCGTTTCAGGAAAAGTTTGAGAAATATTATAATGAAAAGTTTGGTTTCCGACCTAGCTTTATTCGCTTAAATAACCAATTGAAATATTGGATGTTCAATAAAGTTCAAGCAAATGGTGTTGTAATTGGTAAAAACGGTTTTTTGTATGAATACAATTACATTAAATCATATTATGGTTTGGATTACATCGGTTTAGACAGCATTGAGAAAAATGTTGAGCGACTTCGTTATATACAGTTCAAATTGAAGGAAATGAATAAAACGTTGGTTATCGTCATAGCTCCAGGTAAAGGGTCTTATTTCCCAGAATACTTCCCAGATTCATGTAAAAGAAAAAAAGGTCCAACAAATTATAAAGATTACGTTGAAACGATGAAGAAAAATCAAGTCAATTTCGTTGATATCAAGTCTTGGTTTCTTAAAATGAAATCGAAGACAAAATATCCTCTTTTTCCTCAATCAGGAATTCATTGGAGCAAGTATGGTGAGATACTAGCAATGGACTCGTTGGTGA
>VGML01000067.1 GCA_016866415.1 Bacteroidota bacterium
ATCAGGAAAAAAAGTTCTTTTCGTAGCCACTAAGAAACAAGCGAAAGAAATCGTTTCAGAACGAGTATCAAAAGTAAATATGCCTTTTGTAACCGAAAGATGGTCAGGTGGTATGCTTACAAACTTTCAAACTACAAGAAAATCGATTCGTAAAATGTCATTGATCGATAAAATGAAATCTGATGGATCTTGGGATACGCTGAACAAACGAGAAAAACTATTCAAAACACGTCAACGTGAGAAATTAGAAAAAACATTTGGTTCAATCGCCGAAATGACTCGTCAGCCGGCTGCAATTTTCATTGTAGACATATTAAAAGAACATATCGCTTTGGCTGAGGCACGAAGATTGAACATACCTACTTTTGCTATGGTTGACACGAATTCAAACCCTAAATTAGTTGATTTCCCAATTCCAGCAAATGATGATGCGACAAAGTCTATTGCTTTAGTTCTTGACGAAATTTGCAACGCAATTCGTGAAGGTCTTGATGATCGTAAGAATTTAAAAGGTGGTGATAAAGAAGAGGTAACAGAGGTTACAGAAGCTTCAACCGGGTCAACTGAAAATACAGCAGAATAAATTTTAATCACAATAAATATTTAATATCATGGCTATTACAGCTTCAGATGTAAACAAATTGCGCCAACAAACAGGTGCAGGAATGATGGATTGTAAAAACGCTCTTGTCGAAGCCAACGGGGACTTCGAAGCAGCAGTAGATATTCTTCGGAAAAAAGGTCAAAAAATTGCTGCGAAAAGAGGTGATAATGAAGCAAGAGAAGGATTAATTATTGCTCAATCAACAAATGACAGTAAAGCAGGAGTAATTGTAACATTAAACTGTGAAACAGATTTTGTTGCTAAAAATGATGGTTATAAAAATCTAGTTCAATCAATCGTCGATATCGCTTTAGAAAAATTACCTTCTTCAGTAGAAGAATTGAAAGCACTTCCTTATGACGCTAAGTTGAGTGTAGATGAGAAAATCATAGAACAGGTTGGAGTAATTGGTGAAAAATTAGATCTTTCTAATTACGCAGTTATAAAAGCTGATAAAGTAGTTGCTTACAATCACCCCGGAAACCAATTGGCAACTTTGGTTGGTCTTAACAGTGGATCAGAGGTTGTTGAAGATGCCGGTAGACAAGTAGCTATGCAAATTGCTGCCATGAATCCAATTGCTATCAATAAAGACGGCGTTGACGCCCGTACAATTGAGCGCGAAGTTGAAATTGGCAAAGAATTAGCAATTCAAGAAGGGAAAGCTGTAGATATGGCTGAAAAAATCGCAATGGGAAGATTAAATAAATTCTTTCAAGAAAATACCTTGTTAAGTCAACAATTTGTTAGAGATAATAAATTGACCGTTGAACAATTCTTAAGTTCCACGGAGTCAGGACTAACAGTTTTGGACTTCAAGCGATTCTCATTAAGTTAAAAATTCAAAAGCTATCATGACCGATAGCTTTTTTTTTGCTTTATATATGAGAAATTATAAACGATTCCTATATTTGTCAACCAGATGAACTACAAAAGAATATTACTAAAACTCAGTGGAGAGTCCTTAATGGGCGAAAAGAATTTTGGAATTGATAATAAGCGCATCAATTCCTATGCGATTCAAATAAAAGAAATTCACCAAATGGGTATTGAAATTGCAATCGTGATTGGAGGAGGAAATATATTTAGAGGCGTTCAGGCTGAAGAGGGAGGAATGGATCGAACACATGGTGACTACATGGGCATGCTAGCAACGATGATTAATTCCATGGCGCTACAATCCGCTTTAGAAACTGTTGGAGTCCATACAAGACTTCAATCTGCCATTGAAATGAAAGAAATAGCAGAACCATTTGTTCGGAGAAGAGCGGTTAGACACCTCGAAAAAGGGAGAGTTGTGATTTTTGGAGCAGGAACTGGTAATCCTTTTTTCACCACTGATTCAGCAGCATCGCTTCGAGCAATTGAAATCAATGCGAATGTTATATTAAAAGGAACTCGAGTTGATGGCATTTATTCTGCGGACCCGGAAAAAGACAAAAACGCTATTAAATTTGATCAAATTAGTTTTGATGAAGTATACTCAAAAGGACTAAATGTTATGGATCTCACAGCATTTACATTATGTAAAGAAAATAATTTACCGATAATTGTTTTTGATATGGATACTCCTGGAAATCTGAGAAAAATCGTCTCAGGAGAAAATGTTGGCACAATCGTTAGTAACTAAAATTTTTATTGATGACTGAAGAATTGGAATTAATTTACGACGAATTTAAAACTTCGAATGAAAAATCATTAAATCACCTTGAAGGTGAACTTATAAAAATTCGTGCTGGTAAAGCCTCACCTTCTATGCTCCAAGGCGTTATGGTTGAATACTATGGGTCGATGACTCCGATCCAGCAAGTCGCAAACGTAAATACCATGGATGCACGCACTATCGTAGTGCAGCCTTGGGAAAAAAATATGTTGAATGACATAGCCAAAGGCATTATGAATGCAAACCTTGGATTAAACCCGCAAAATAATGGTGAGCAATTGTTGATTGCAGTTCCACCATTAACTGAAGAGCGCCGCAGAGATTTGGTGAAACGCGCTAAAGCAGAATCAGAAAACGCTAAAGTTGGAATCAGAAACCACAGAAAAGACGCTTTAGACATGATAAAAGATCTAAAGAAAGATGGCCTTTCAGAGGATATGGAAAAAGTTGCTGAAGAGGAAATTCAAAAAATAACAAATTCCTTCATTAAAAAAGTGGACGATCTTTTGGAAATCAAAGAGAAAGATATAATGACAGTATAGATCTTTTATTGATTAGATAATTAAAACCTAATACATTTAATACAAAAAAAACCAAACATTAAATGTTTGGTTTTTTTAATTCCAATAAGTCCGAATTAAATTCTGTATTTTTTAAAGAAAGCATCCCAATTCCAAATGAAATTACCCATTACTTCATCCATTCGTTTCAAAAACAAAGGATTAGGCGCTTGCATGCGTTTGAAATACTCATCTTGAAATTCATTCAATTTATATTTATGAAAAACAGCCTTTGACATACCATAAATCCAATTTTTTGAAGGGTGATTTACACGCATTATAAAATTTTGATAGTCGCGAATTAAATTTCGGAAAGCCCCGATTTCCATATCGTATATTTTCGCTAGCTTTTCAAATATCAAACCTTCAACTCGAGCCGCCTGTTCAGCATCAAACGTGCTTTCAAGAAATGATAAATTACCAACAATACAAATCATACCAAATTCACCATTATCATTCTCGGAAATATTTGGAGATTTAACAAAAGCAGTATCCTCATTTATCATTAAGGCTACTTCTCTAAATCCATTATCTACTGAATCAAAAATCGCATTAATGAAAACATTTGCGACTTGGTTGTCAGAAAGTTTCTTTTTGATAATCGTGCTAAACATTATACAATTTTTTCGATGGTTCTATACAAAATTAAAGAAGAGTTAAAATCATCTAGTATCGTTCTAATTTGGTTATTAACGAAGTTTTCAACAGAGATTTAAGGTGAACTGTGTTTATAACTAAAGACAAATGCAAAACGAGAGAATGCTAATTTTGCATAAAAAATCTATGAAAGGAATTATTTATACAAACAAAGGTGAAATGAAAGTGGAGTTTTTTGATAAAGATGCTCCTAAAACCGTAGCTAATTTTGTAAAACTTGTCCAATCTGGTTATTACGATGGCCTAAAATGGCACCGTGTCATTCCTGATTTCGTAATACAAGGCGGTTGCCCAAATTCAAAAGACGGAGCAAATGGAATACCTGGTACCGGAGGTCCTGGCTATCAAATCGATTGTGAATTAAATGGAGATAATCAATTTCATGATCGTGGCGTATTATCTATGGCTCACGCAGGAAGAGATACAGGAGGATCGCAATTTTTTGTCTGTCATTCTAGAAGAAATACGGCTCATTTGGATCGTAACCATACTTGTTTCGGAAAGGTTTTTGAAGGACAAGACGTAATTGATGATATTCGCCAAGGTGATACCATCGATCGAATAGAAATAATTGAAGATTAAAATTAGAAATACTTATTTAATGAAAAAGCCGCTGAGATTCAACGGCTTTTCTTTTATGTTATCGTTCGAAAAAAACTAGTTTTTCCTATCACCAAGCATTGATTGAATTTGTTTCAAAGTTTTTTCCATACCTTCTGCGCTGCCGTCTAAAAAGATTGTATTTCCTTTTCCATACTCAGCAAAGTTTTTAATTGCTTCTGTCCACATAGAAAATAATATAACATTCGTATCCAAATTTGCTTGTTTCATTTCTTCGGCTGCCTCACTCATACCTTTAGCAACTTCCTGACGGAATAATGCAACACCTTGACCTCGAAGCATTGCCGCTTCTTTTTCTGCTTGTGCGGCAATTTTTATTGCATTTCCTTCTGCTTCTGCAGCCTTTGTTTTTGTAATCAAAAGAGCCTGCCCCTCGTTTTCAGCAGCTGCCTTAAGGTTATTTGAGGCTACAACTTTACTCATGCTTTCAATAATCGCAGCGTCAAACGTAATATCGTTGATTTGCAAATCCATCAAGTGATAACCCCAAGACTCTAGTGTGTGGTCAATTTGGTCTTTTACACTATCTACAAGTTCGTTTCTCAAACCTAAAATTTCAGATTGTTTTTGACTTGCAACATAGGAACGAATAGAGCCTTCGATTGTACGAATCAATGCTTGCATTAAATCTTTATTACTAATGAATTTAAAAGCTACTTTTTTAATGGTTTCTTCATTTTCATCCATTACACTATACAAAAGCATGCTTTTAAAATAAACATTGGCTTGATCGATTGTCACCGCCTGAAATTCCATTTCAATACTTTGATTTTGAACAGAAATACGTTTATATATTTGTTCAATAAATGGGATTTTGACACGAAGACCAGGATGAAGTATTCGTTTGTATTTACCAAACATGGTAATTACTGCCACAGTACCCTGCTGAACTGTCAACAGAGAGGCAAAAATTACGGCTAAAATTATACCGAGGAGAACTAAAGGAATTTGCATAATATCTTGTTTATGATAAAGATAACAATATAATTAATAACAATAGTTATTTACATTCCTTTTGCAAAATTGGATGTCGAAATTGAACCCAATATTCATAAAGTCCAAATTCGGTTGTAAAAAGTTGAACTTCTTCTTTATGATTCGGCTCAATACTAATTTTTGAAATAAAGTCTTTCAAATCGGAATCTGTCTTTTTCACCAATGAAATCCAACTTCCTCGATGGTCGATACATGTAAAGGCATCGCATGCTGAAACATTAATAAGTGGCATTTTTATAGTATAATAAACACTATCAGAGTGATACTTTAATGTCTGGATTACCGTTTCCTTGAAGTCAACTTTTTTATAAACTCCTTTCTGGTATTCGCTCTTTAAATATTTACCCAAAGAATCGGCTACAAAATTGGATAATTGATGCCCAATGTCATCTCCATCAATGAAATCAGCTCCTTTGTAAGAGGCGAAAAACTCATTTTTGGAAACTACACAATTATATAGTGGTTTATCAATCCCAATTTTCGATTTTTTAGATGTTTTTTGCCAAGAATTTGTTTGTCCCTTGCATGCAAAAAATAAGAAAATCAAAAAACCAAATAGCAATATGTTTTTCATTTTTTTTAAATTAATATCACTCATCTTCAAGGATTAAAATATCAGAGTTAAAAACTTCCATTTTATTGCTAATTTCTCTAAGTTTTTCAGAAAAGTTGCCATCAGAACAAAACTGAAAAAAATTAACACTTCTCTCCTGTATCGAATTATAGGGGAATAATTTATGTTTTATCTGCTCAACCCCTGAGAGACTTTTTTCATGTTTTGATTTTACAGATTTTTCAAGTTGATCTTTGAGATTTTCAATCTGTTTTTCAATTTTAGTGAATTCTGCCCCTACCCTTGATTTGAATGAAGCGTCAATTCGGAATGCTTTTTCGGCAAAATCAGTTTTAAATTGATTAAACTGAATGTCATTAAGCTCAAAATTCAAATTTTCCGACTCGTTTAATATCAATATTTGCTTCTTAAGTTCATTAAGAGATTTGAAAAGATCGATGATGCTTAAGTTCAATGTATCAATTTTCTGCTTCGTAGAAGAATTTATCCACAAGGCACTAGTTCGGGGTTGAATTAAGGGATAAGGAATTTCACTTGACTCAAAAACGCCTTTCAATTGGAGCCAATAATTTAATTCTCCAACTCCACCCACATAGCACAAATTAGGAACTAAAAACTCTTGATAAAGTGGTCTTAAGATTACGTTTGGAGAAAATGATTCTGGTTCTGAATCTATTAAGTCTAAAACTTCTTTTTCACTTAGTTCTTTTTCCCCAACTATAAAATTTTTCGAATTTCCAATGATGCGCTCTCTTTTACTATCTTTTAAATAAAAAAGATTTACTTCTCTCGGATTAACTTGAATTTTAAACTTTCTTTTTTCTAACCTTTGATTAACAAGATTTACCGCTTTAAATGAGCATAATGTTTGAATTTCATTTTTCATCAAAGGTGCAAATGCTTGCTTAAATTCCCTTTCATCTCCATCAATTATTACTAAACCATATTCAGCAAACATGGAGTGAATAAATCGAAAAAATGCCTCTCCATATGTTGTTCCATTGAATTCTTGAATTAAATTATCGATTTCACCTTTATTGTTGCTAAAAAATTGTTTAAACTCATCCAATACTTCAGGAATACCAGATAAATTCATTCTTCCTATTGCACCTGATTGATTTGATTCCCAATTCAAGGTCTTTCCGAAAATTGATATTGATTTAATTTCATCAAAATCATGATCCTCGGAGGCCATCCAATAAACTGGAACAAATTTATTTTGAGGATACAATTTATTTAATTCTTCACATTGTTTGATGACATGTAGTATTTTGTAAATGAAATAGATTGGGCCTGTTAATAAACAAAGTTGATGACCAGTGACTACCGTATAACAATTAATATTTAAAAGTTTTTCGATGTTTTCAAGAGATTTCGCTTTATTGCCTAGCGCATCGTATTTTGATTTTAATACTT
Organism: Bacteroidota bacterium; assembly: GCA_016866415.1. Taxonomy (GTDB): domain Bacteria; phylum Bacteroidota; class Bacteroidia; order Flavobacteriales_D; family Crocinitomicaceae; genus UBA952. The sequence goes on from VGML01000067.1 coordinate 7,092, forward strand.
TGTGAATTAGGATTCGATTTGCTTGATTGTAATTTTCAGACTTGATTTGAATTTGTTTTAAAAACGCTTCTTTCGAAAATGGTAAGCCAATGAATTCAATTAATTGGTCTTGGTTTTCGGACAACATTAACTGCTGTTGTGTGAAGGAATTTGTTTGATTTCTTGGAATGTATGAAGCTTTCATTTGTCTATTGTCGTAAAGTTACAATTTCAAATTGAGATGACTCAATGATTTTTGTCCAATCATTACATGATTAGCTACTAAATTGAGACCTTAGAACTTATCCAATTCGAGTTTCAATTGGCATGTTGGAAGTCCCATTACGTTTGTGTAAGAACCATTAATTCTTTCTACCGCTGTTGTTCCAATCCAATCTTGAATTCCATATGAACCTGCTTTATCAAAAGGCTTAAATTCAAGAATATAATATTCAATTTGTTCTTGATTCAAGGTCGTAAAAGTAACTTCGGTTTTTTCAACAAATGAAACGGATTTTTTATGACTTTGAATATTGACTCCAGTGAAAACACTGTGAGTTCGACCAGAAAGAGCAGATAAAATTGAGACTGCGTCCTTAAAATCGATTGGTTTTCCAATAATTCGGTTATCGATTACAACAATCGTATCTGCACAAATAATTATTTCATCATCACGAATTTCAGGTATCAAAATAGAAGCCTTTAACTCAGCTAATTTGATTGGAACTTGTTCAATTGAAATAAATTCAGCAACAGTTTCATCTGCATTTGGTTTTAGCGTTCTAAATTCAAACCCAAGGGTCTTTAAAAGCTCCTTTCTTCTCGGAGATTCTGATCCTAAAACAAGATTCATCAAAAATTCGTGTAAAGTGTTATCAATCCGATCAACATGCTCCATTTCATAAGCGCATTGACTAATCTGAAGGGATAATCGCTTTTTAAAATAATCACTACCACACAAATAATGTTTATAAATGCAGAGGTAATCAAAAACAAAAATGAAATAAAATTGACTTGAATATTGAATTCTATTTTGTAAATGAACCAATTAAAAATTGGGAACAAAAGAAGTAATACAACCAAATAACTCGTTTTCTGAATACCAAATTTCATCGGTAGCGAATAAACTGCAATCACTTTATCACCAGATATATCTTGAATGTCTTTACTAATTTCTCGAGCTAAATTTTGAAAAAAGGCGCAAACAGTTAAGAAATAAATAAAGGAGTAATCAAGTTTTGTAGACCATGTGTTTGGTTGAAATGGATTGTATGGAAGCGAACTTTCATTTAAAATTTTAAAAAACCAAACAGCAAGAAGCGGAACCATTGCAGTTAAAAGAGCAATTACAAAATTTCCAAAAAAGAGTTTTTTCTTAAAAGCGGTACTGTAAAACCAAAGTAAATTCATTGATAAAATATGAATGAACACAAATAGTAAACTTTTATATTTCCAAGACAAATAAACAGAGATTAAAACGGCAATTGCATTAAGTCCCCAATGCAACACAATTGCCCATCGTTTTTTCATGTACTTTGAAATAATGAGCTTTTCGGGTTTATTAATTCGGTCTGCTTTTATGTCAAAATAATCGTTTATCATATTTCCTGCCGCCGCAATAATCACTGTTGAAAAAACCAATAAACCGAAGTCTAAAGAATTAAAATCAACTTTCAAGAAATAATTGTTCTTTAAAATATAAAATGCCACTCCCGCCATTGTCAGAGCAACTATGACAAGATTTGTAATTCGAATAAGTCGAAAAAAGTGAATCATGGAATTATTTTATAAACCGTTCTTCTATTCTTTTGATGTGCGGACTCTTTTTCCTCAGGTTTTAAAAGCTTCGAAATTTCATCATCTGAAATAATTGGTTGCGACGAACCATAACCTTTATAGGACAATCGTGTTGAAGACACACCACATTGGACCAAATAATCCATTACGGATTTTGCACGATCTGAGGATAGCCTAATGTTGTCATCATTATTTCCACGTGAATCGGTATGACCTCCTAACTCAATTTTCAATTTCACGTTGAATTTTAAGTAATTGGCTAGTTTATTCAATTCGACTTTCGATTCTGGTCTCAATGTTGACTTATTCAAATCAAAGAAAACATTAGCAAGTATATTCTCTTCCTGACTTGTCTCAGGATTCATGGGAATATCGATGTGGTAACTTTTTTGATTTGTAAGTCCTCGTAAATTAAAATTCAATGAGTACGGGAAATAGCCAGGATAAGAAACTTGAATGGCATAATCACGCTCTAGAGGAAGAGGAACCATAAAAGAACCATCCACTTTATCTGCCTCTGAGATGATAACAGTTTTTCCATTGCTTAAATCAGTCAATTCAAAAAATCCAGGAAGCGGTTTTTTGGTTTTGGAATCAAATACAAGACCATCAAAATAAAGTGTGGTAACTGGTCTTAATTCTGGTGGTAAATTAAAATAATAAATATCAAGACCACCGAAACCACCATCTCTATCGGAGGCAAAAAACGCTATATCACCCGTTGCATTTACCATCAAGGAATTCTCATCATACATTGTGTTAATTGGATAACCTAAGTTTTCTGGTTTCGACCAATTTCCATTTTCGTCCAAACGAGTTACATATAAATCAGAGCCACCCATACCAATATGACCACGAGAGGCAAAATAGAGAGTTCTTCCATCCGGATGAATATGAACCGATTCTTCCATGTCAGGTGTGTTTATTATATTTGGTAAGCGCTGACCAGGCCCCCAAGATCCATCCTCACGTAGATAAGAAACGTAAATATCTGCGTTTTGTCCCGTTCTATTTTTAATTCCCCGTATGAAATAGAGCGTTTTTCCATCTGAGGAGAGAGAAGGTTGAGTTTCCCAATTAGATGTATTCACTTCTCCAGGTAAATTTACAGGGTTCGTCCAACGATTTCCAATTTTTCGAGTTATAAAGAGGTCACAACTACCTTTACCTGTTCGATTTTCTCCATAATAAGTCCCCGATTCGTCAGAACACCCAACAAAAATAAGTGTTTTTCCATCTGCGGCAATCACAGGTGCTCCTTCA
>VGML01000068.1 GCA_016866415.1 Bacteroidota bacterium
TGAACGATTTAAATTCTTTTCTATGCCAGAAACAATATGTCGAAGCGAAAATTTATCCTCAGGCCCTTCCTTTGGTCTACCCAAGTGAGACATGATGATTAAACTTCCTCCTTGCTTCAAGATGTAGTTCAAAGTTGGCAATGCCGCTCGGATTCGTTTATCATCTGTAATTTCAAGTGTTTCTTTATTCAAAGGAACATTGAAGTCCACACGTATTAATACTTTTTTATCATTGAAAGAATAGGAATCAAAATCCGCCATAATCATTGCTTTTAGCAAAAGTAATTATTCATGCTTACTTTTTGAATAAATACCTCTAATTGAATTGAATTATCAAATAATTTGTGCAGTTTTGTGCTAAATAACGTTTTATGAAGAAATATCTTATTGGTTTATCCATATTCTCAGTTTTATTAGGTTGTAAGGTCGGGGAATCTGATTCAGATGAAGTTTCCGTTATTGAAATCGAAGACACAGAAGTTTATGATGAATTCCTTGATGAACCATATGATATTTCGGGTGATGAGGAATTTTTTCTTGAGGATGAAGTTCCAATGCGTGGAATTTATAACCCATCGAGAACATTACTTACAGACTTGATTCACACGAAATTGGAAGTCAACTTTAATTGGGAGAAGTCTCAATTGAACGGAAAAGCCACCATTACAGCAAAACAACACTTTTACGCATCAGATAGTTTGATATTAGACGCTAAAGGAATGGACATTAAAAAAGTTGAAATGGGAGGTAAACCGTTGTCTTTTACCTATGAAGACTCTTTAAAACTTCGCATTAAAATGGATAGAAAATACAATCGGGATGAGAAATTTACTCTTTCTATCGATTATACCTCTAAACCTGAGGATCGCGAAACCTCAGGGAGCGCTGCAATAACTTCCGATAAAGGGTTGTATTTCATCAATCCTAAAAACGAGAAAGATGGCAATATGCCTCAAATTTGGACGCAAGGTGAAACGGAAGCTAATTCAGTTTGGTTTCCAACCATTGACGCACCAAATTCCAAATCAACTCAGGAAATGTATATCACTGTGCAAGATAAATATGTGACCCTTTCCAACGGTAAATTGGTTTCTTCCAAAAAGAATGCTGATGGTACACGAACAGATTGTTGGAAACAGGATTTACCACATGCTCCTTATTTGTTTATGATGGCGGTGGGTGAATTTAAAGTGGTGAAGGATACCTACACTCGTTCTGATGGGTCAAAAATGGAAGTTAACTACTATGTTGAACCAGAATACGAGCAAAACGCAAAAGCAATTTTCGGAGAAACGCCAACAATGATTAAGTTCTTCTCGCAAAAATTAGGGGTTGAATACCCATGGGACAAATACAGCCAAATTGTTGTAAGAGACTATGTTTCAGGAGCGATGGAAAATACTGGAGCTGTTATTTTTGGCGAATATGTTTATAAAAACGACCGTGAATTGCTTGACGGAAACGACCAGTCAACAATCGCTCACGAATTGTTCCACCATTGGTTTGGGGATTTGGTAACATGCGAGTCATGGGCTAATTTGCCTTTGAACGAGTCTTTTGCCAACTATTCACAATATTTATGGGACGAATATCGATTTGGTCTTGATGAAGCCGATTACCAGGCGGAGCAGGAGGCTACTGGTTATTTTGATGCTGGTTCTTACCAAGGGTATCACAATTTAATTTGGTATGGTCACAACGATAAAGAAGAAATGTTTGATGGGCACTCCTATAATAAAGGAGGTCGTATTTTACACATGCTACGTAACTATTTAGGTGATGAAGCTTTCTTTAAAGGATTGAATAATTATTTGGTAACCAATAAATTTAAAACAACCGAAGTTCACAACCTGCGAATGGCATTTGAAGAAGTTTCTGGTGAGGACTTGAATTGGTTCTTCGATCAGTGGTTCCTTGGGAAAGGACATCCGATTATTCATACCACACAAACAGTTGATAAAGAAAATAACACCGTTACAATTGGCATCAAACAACGTCAACAAACAGATGATTTCCCCGTTTATAAAATTCCGACTAATGTTGCAATTTGGGACGCAAACGGCAAACGAATTGAAAAAATAACGATGGACTCAGTTGAGCAGTCTTTTACATTCGCATATTCAGGGGAACTAAAAAATGTTCTTTTTGACGTTGATCAAGTTTTACTTGGAAAATTTTATGAAGATAAGCCGACTAATCAATTTATCCATCAGTATTACAATTCTGAGCGTTATCGCTCGAAACTGACAGCTTTGAAACGTGTAAGCAGAGTAAAAAGTGATGCTTCTGAAAAAATGATATTCGACGCGATGAATGATTCATTTTGGGGCATAAGATTAAATGCCATTTCATTATTCGAAATTGTAAAAAATAAATTGACAGATCAAGGAATGAATCGAATTAAGGATATTGCTGTCAAGGATTCAAAACCGCAAGTTCGAGAGGCTGCCATCAATTATCTAAAAACACTACCTACTTCAGAGGCTACGGTTATGTTGAATAAAATCATTGAAAATGATAAGTCTTTCACGGTAATTTCAGCTGCACTTCAGGCACTTATCGAAGTAAATCCTGATGAAGCACTAAAAGTAGCTCGTAACCTTGAAAAAGACAACAATAAAAACATCAGCGTTGTTTTAGCTGAAGTATACGGACAAAAAGGAGAAGTTCAGGAAAATACGTTCTTCGAAAAGCAAATCAACGAAGGCAAATTGAAAGGGTATGACGAATTACGTGTACTAATCGGATATGCAGTATACATCATGCGTATGGATATCGATTTACAAGAAAAATCACATGCCATCTATACCATGATGAATGAAAAAGGAGGATCAAGCGTTAAAATGTACTTGTCCCGAATCATCGAATACAACATTAATACATACAGTGAAAAAATTAACGAACTCGATATGGAAATCGCTCAGTTGGAAGAAGCTAAAGCTTTCGGACAAGCGGATGATAAAAAACGTATCAAACAACGTTACGAAGATTTGATCAATAATCTTTCCACTTTGGTTAATACTGAAGAGTTGGGATATTAAATTCCATTGGTATTTTTAACCTTTTATACTTTCGAAGTAACTCTTTGAGTTTAGATAGTTATAAATTGCTACTTGTATTCAGGGAATAAATTTGTAATTCCTTCCTCATTTGCTTCACAAACACCTCTCTCGGTAATTAAAGCAGTGACCAATCTTGCCGGAGTGACATCAAAACCGTAATTTCTTGCTTTTGTTGTTTCTGGACAAATTAACACGCGGTCTATTTCACCATCTGAGAAACGTTTACCTTCGAAATAACGCACTTCATCTTGATCACGTTCTTCTATCGGAATTTCTTTGAGTCCATCTCGAATTCGCATATCTAAAGTCGTAGAAGGAAGAGCCACATAAAAAGGAATGTTATTGTCTTTGGCCGCAAGCGCTTTGAGATAAGTTCCAATTTTGTTAGCCACATCTCCATTTCGAGTCGTTCGATCAGTTCCTACAATCACCATGTCAACCATTCCGTGTTGCATTAAATGTCCACCTGTATTATCCACAATTAAACTATGATCAATACCATGACGAGTCAACTCGTAGGCCGTCAAATTTGAACCTTGGTTACGCGGTCGTGTTTCGTCTACCCACACATGCACTTTTATTCCTTTTTGATGCGCTTGGTAAATAGGCGAAGTGATTGTTCCCCATTCAATACAACCGAGCATTCCAGCGTTACAATGGGTTAAAATATTGACTACTTCTCCTTTCTTTCTTTTCGAAATCGCTTCAATGATTGGTAATCCGTGAACACCAATCATTCGACATGTTTCAACATCTTCTTCAACAATTTTACCGGCTTCAATCCAAGCAGTTTGAAGAAAATCTTCTGATAAATCCAAAGCTTTTTTCATTCGATCTAATGCCCAGAATAAATTGATTGCCGTAGGTCTCGAATTCCGCAAAGCTTCAAAGGCTTCATCTAAAAAGTTTCCGTCCAATTGTTTTTCAATCATTTCCCTTACAGCCAAATAAATGCCATATGCCGCTGTTGCACCAATTAATGGGGCTCCTCGCACCGTCATGTTTTTAATGGCTAGCTCAGCATCCTTGTAAGACGTGAGTTTTACGTTAACCACATTGTGGGGCAACCTCCGTTGGTCAATTACTTCAACATATTTATCTTCAGTTAGCCAAATTGTTCTGAATTTATTCGACATTTAGAATATTAAAAAACATAAGTAAATAAAAAAGACCGGCAAAACCGGCCTTTGTTCTTTAACTAAAATAATTTACTCTCCTGTTACAACAGTAGTGTAAGTTGTAGAAAAAATTCCACCTGTTACTTTCCAGTCAACAGTTGCAATTTTGGTAATACCGCCATTTTTTGCAGCTGTTATTGCTCCAAGATCAGTTTGACCAAATGTGATGTTTAAAAAGATTTTTCTACTCGCCTCTCCTCTTTTTTCACCAACAGGATGGTTCGTTACCATCAATGGTCCAGAGATAGAACATGACCCTAGAAATCCAGCTAATACGAACCCAATTCCTAATTTTGTTATTTTTTTCATTTCTTCAATTTTTAAGATTATTCTCCAGCAACAATAAATTCTTTCTTAACAAAGAATACATAGGATGTGATTTTGTAATCTACAGCGCCTATTTTCTCAATGCCTCCATTTTCAGCTGCTTCAACAATTCCGAAATTCTTGTTTAACATTAATCCGTGAAAAATGGTTTTTCCACTTGTTGGAGCCATTGCGGCAGAGCTTTGACTAGCGCCACTGAAAAAACAAATTGTAGAAGACGTTCCTACTTTTTCACCTAAATCATTATTTGTAACAATAAATGGTGTTGTTACTCCACATGAGTTCATGGCAAATACAAAACCAAGAGCTCCTAATATGTATGATATCTTTTTCATTTTCTTCTAATTTTTATTCACCAGTTACAATTGTTTTTACAAAAGGAAAAATGAAATACGTAGTTCTTACTTCAACCGTTCCAATTTTCGTAATCTCTCCATTCTGACAAGCTTTTTCTAAGCTTATGTCTTTCTCAGCTCCAATAAGTGCCAATTTTGCCACTCCTTTTTTCGTTCCTACAGGATTGTCAGTTACCATGTAGGTGCTTGTTACACACGAGGCGAAAAACAAGGTACAACCCGCAAAGGCTAAAAATTTCAATTTCTTCATAATTTTAATTGTTTTGTTAAAAATAGTAAAAAAACTTAGAACAATGTAAAAAACAAAAATTCCCGATTCAAAAAACCAGGATTTTTGATTTTTAAGTTAATAATTTAAATTCCAAAAGCAGACTTAACTTTATCTACATAGTCTAGCTTCTCCCATGTAAATAATTCAACTTCTATGGATTTCTTTTTTCCATCAGACTCTGTAAATGATTTAGTAACAACTTCGTTTTTACGACCCATGTGACCATAAGCAGCTGTCTCAGAATAAATTGGGTTGCGTAATTTTAAACGTTGCTCAATAGCATAAGGGCGCATATCGAAAATTGCTTCAACTTTGCGAGCAATTTCTCCATCTGTCATGTTCACTTTCGCTTTTCCATAAGTATTAATAAATAATCCGCAAGGTTTTGCAACCCCAATTGCATAAGAAACTTGAACAAGTACCTCATCACACAATCCTGCTGCAACCAAGTTTTTTGCAATGTGACGCGTTGCATAAGCTGCAGATCGGTCAACTTTGGATGGATCCTTTCCAGAGAAAGCACCACCACCATGCGCTCCTTTTCCACCATAGGTGTCAACGATAATTTTACGACCTGTCAAACCAGTATCTCCGTGAGGACCACCAATCACAAATTTCCCAGTTGGGTTGATAAGGAAAGTTATTTTATCATTGAATAGCGCTTGTAATTCTGGCTTTAGTTTTTCCTTCACTCGCGGAATTACAATCTCTGTTATGTCTTTTTTAATCTTAGCAAGCATGTTGTCCACAGAATCAAACTCATCATGTTGCGTTGAAACAACAATCGTATCAATTCGCTGAGGAACATTGTCATCAGAATATTCAATCGTTACTTGCGACTTCGAATCGGGGCGAAGATAAGGAATCAAACTAGCTTCATTATTACGAATGTAAGATAACTCTTGTAAAATTTTGTGAGCCAAATCCAAGGCCAATGGCATGTAATTTTCAGTTTCTTTTGTTGCATAACCAAACATCATTCCTTGGTCACCGGCTCCTTGTGCATTTGCTTTTGATTCAAAATCAGGATTTACAACCGCTCGGTCAACTCCTTGATTGATGTCGTCAGATTGATCATGCAGAGCTGAAATAATACCACAAGACCTTGCATCGAACATGTAATCAGACTTTGTATAACCAATTTTTTCAATCGTTTCGCGAGCAATTTTTTGAACATCCAAATACTTTGTTGTTTTTATCTCTCCAGCCAATACCACCAAACCAGTTGTTACCAATGTTTCACAAGCAACTTTTGATTCGGGATCCAAAGCCATGAAATTATCGATTAATGCATCCGATATTTGATCAGAAACTTTGTCTGGGTGTCCTTCAGAAACTGATTCAGAGGTAAATAAATAAGCCATTTTTAAAATTTTAGGTTTGTAAAGTTACTAAGAAGATTTATAAGTTTTAATTAAATCGATCTCGACAAGCAATAAAATCAAATTGTTTCACAAACTTTCCTCAACAAAGCATTTGGTCGGTAGCGATCTTCCCCGTAAAAAGCGAATAATTGTTCAAGTTGCGTTAGCACATTTTTCTGTCCTATTTCCTTTGACCAAGCGATTAGTCCTTTCGGATAATTAACTCCTTTTGTCATCGCTAAATCAACACCCTCTTCACTTGCAACTTTCATGAATACGGCATCATAAGCTTCATTGATCAACATCGCTAAAATGCGATTAAAGATTTGTTTGCCTAATTCTTCGTTTTTTGTTGGAGTTGGAAGAATTGCTACTTCAGAATAATCGTAGTAACCTCTTCCTGATTTACGACCATAAAAACCGGCTTCCTTGTGTCGCTTTTGGGTAAACGAAGGTTTGAAGCGGGGATCATAATAAAATGCTTGAAAAACAGATTCCGTTACGGCATAGTTGACATCATTTCCTATGTAATCCATCAAGGTAAAAGGACCCATTTTGAAGCCACCGAAATGCGTCATTGCCCAATCGATCGTGGCAAAATCTGCGATTCCCTCTTCGTAAATTCGCAAAGCTTCCCCGTAAAATGGACGCGCCACACGATTCACAATAAATCCAGGAGTATCTTTACAAACTACAACGGTTTTCCCCCAACTTTTTATCAATTCAACAGATGAATTCAATGTTTGGGAACTCGTTTGTACGGCAGGAATGACTTCCACCAATGGCATCAGTGGCGCAGGATTGAAAAAATGAATTCCGATGACACGTTTTGCGTTCTTCAAAACTGATCCAATCGAAGCGATAGACAGAGAAGACGTGTTACTAGCCAAAATGCAATTTTCGGAAACCACCTTTTCTAGCGATTCGAAAACTTTATGTTTTATCGCTAAATCTTCCACAATTGCCTCAATGATCAAATTGCAAGGTGCAAAATCGTTAATATCAGATGCGTATTGAATGCTGCTCTCGATTTCGTTTTTTTGAGCATCCGTAATTTTCCCTTTCTCAACTAATTTTGACAACGTCTTTGCTAAATTGGATTTCGCTTTATCAAGTTGCTCTTTATTTAAATCAACCAATACAACTGCGTGTCCGCTTTGTGCAGCGACTTGCGCGATTCCGGCTCCCATTGTTCCGGCTCCTAATACTCCTATGGTTTGTTTCATTTTTTTCTTTTGACGTTATGATTTTAGGATGTTAAGATTTTAGGATTTTATGAGGGAATGACTTGATGACAAATGACAAGGCGACAAATGATTTGGTGACATTTGAGATTTCATTCTAAATTTTACATTTTCCATTCTAAATTCTCAACTCCTAACTTTAATCTTTCTACTCTTAACAAAGACTATCTTCCTTTAAAAATCGGTGCTCTTTTCTGCAAAAACGCATTAACCCCTTCGGCAAAATCGTCTGTTTCTCCTGCTTCTGTTTGTAAACGCTCTTCAACGTCTAATTGATCTTCTAGCGAATTGAATAAACCTAAATTCACTGCTTTCTTTGTTAATCCTAATCCACGCGTTGGCATTGTGGCTAGATGTTCGGCGAATTTTTTAATTTCTTCTTCAAACAATTCATCTTCAACAACTTTGTAAATCATGTTTAGTTTTTCAGCTTCATCCGCAGAAACTTTATCACCTGTCATCATTAAGGTAAGAGCTTTTTGCATCCCTATTAAGCGAGGTAGAAAAAACGTTCCTCCGGAATCAGGTATTAACCCAATTTTTGAAAACGCCTGAATAAACGAGGCCGATCTCTTTGCAATTGTAATATCACAGGCCAAAGCGATGTTTGCTCCTGCACCTGCAGCAACACCATTCACAGCGGCGATAACTGGTTTTTCCAATTCCCTGATTTTCAGAATTATGGGATTGTAATGATCCCGCACAATGGATTTCAATTCTGGCCCTTCAGGATCGGTTGCCTCTGCTAAATCTTGTCCGGCACAAAATGCCTTTCCTTCACCTTTAATTACGACTGCACGGACCGTTTCATCGATCGCACAAGCATCCAAGGCTTCTTGAAGCTGAAATGCCATCGTTTGATTGAATGAATTGAAAACTGCAGGTCTATTCAGCGTCAATATGCAAACGCCATTCTCAATATTTCGTAGAATTTCCATAAATCAGAATTGTATTACAAAAATAGAAGAAATGACTAAATTGGAATCGAGATTGTTAAAAGTCGTACTCTATATCCCACAGATAAAGCCCATGAGCTGGAACGGATAGTGATGCCTCTTGCCGATCTTTGGCTTCTAAAATGGAAATTATATCATCGTTTGCTAATTTCTCCATTCCAACGTCAATCAGCGTTCCTACGATGGCACGAACCATATTTCGTAAAAAACGATTGGCGCTAATTTCGAAATAAGTTTCTTGTTTAGAAATGATCCATTCCGCCGAAAAAACTTCACAAATATTTGTTTTCACATCGGTATGTAACTTCGAAAAGGAACCAAAATCTTTTTTACCAAGTAGCAATTTAGCCGCTTCATTCATAGCCTCGAAATTCAGTTCTTGCGGAAAATACAAACTCAACTCCTCTTTAAAAGGATCTTTTTGTTGATGAATGAAGTAACGATACGTTCTATTTTTGGCATCAAAACGGGCATGTATATCTTTTTTAACTTTTATAATATTGAATACAGCAATGCCTTTTGGAAACATGCGATTTAGCTTGAAAACTAAATATTCCAAATCAGCAATTTCGGGTAAATCGACATGAAAAAAGTATTTTTTTGCATGCACACCGGCATCTGTTCTTCCGCAACCAACAATTGTTATTTCTTTCCCTGAATGTAATTTTGAAAAAATATCTTCTATTACTTGCTGAACGCTCGTTGCATTTGGTTGCCTTTGCCATCCGTGAAACGAACTGCCGTTGTAACATATTTCGAAAAAGTAACGCTGCATTCTCGTGGGCGAAGTTAAGTATATTAGTTGTTTTGAATTGCGAATTGCGAATTACTAATTAGCAACTCGCAATTATCAATTCTTCGTTATTCCAAATAAAGAACCATTCCACTTTGGTAGTCCACGCTGTAATCAAAGCCAAAAGTTTGACTGCCGTTTACTCCATTTTGAAAAGTCCACGTGATGATTCCTGTATTTTCGTCCAGTTTTCCTGATACTAATTCACCGCGCTTAACTTTGATGTCGTCAGTATTGGAAATCGGGAACTGATCTTTAATCACTATCGGAATCATAGCACCACCATTATTCTTGATTTTTATTTCCCAAGTAATGTCATATTTTTCGCGTGAACCAATCGTTTTTGAACGTGATTTTTCTTTCACCCGTGATC
>VGML01000069.1 GCA_016866415.1 Bacteroidota bacterium
TTACAAGATGTTACAAAACTATTAGCAATTCAAAATGAACTAAAGCAAATTCATGATTTACAAGGTATTTTGATGAATATTTCAAACCGTTTTATCAATCTTAATTTTGAAGAATTAGATTTTGCAATTGATCAATCCCTTCAGGAAATAGCTCATTTCTCAAGAGCGGATCGTGCTTATGTTTTTCGCTATGATTTAGAACAGCAATTAAGTAGTAACACACACGAATGGTGCGCAACTGGAATAAGTCCTCAAATTCAAAATCTTAAATCCATTCAATTGGCTGAAATGCCATACTGGTATGGGAAACATTCAAAAGGTGAGTTGATTGAAGTTTCGGACGTTTCTGTATTAATTGATGAACACGTCAAGTCGATGCTTCGAACCGAAGGTATCCAGAGTTTGTTGACAATTCCAATGATGGATGGAAATAATGTAATTGGTTTTATTGGCTTTGATGTTATTCGCAAGCAAAGAACTTTTCGTTCAGAAGAAAAGGAAATCCTTGGTTTATTTGCGCAGATGCTGGTGAATGTAATAAACCGAATGGAAAATTTGGATGAATTGAAAAAATCTAAAAATGAAATTGAACGCATCAATGAAAATTTGGAAAATAAGGTAATGGAGAATACCTTGAAGAATCTTTCCTTGTCCAAAACCATTGTCGAGCAAGATAAATTGGCAACCATTGGTGAGATTTCTGCGGGAATCGCTCACGATTTGAATACGCCGCTCGGAACAATTAAAGTTGGAGCCGATAATATTCGTTATGTTTTTGATTTAGTAATTCGTTCAAAGGTTTCAAATTTCAACTCAACGGAATTAAATCAAATTATGGATCGAATTCAAAACTTTCCAGTTGAAATTTATTTAGGTGGATTGCAACTCAGAAGGGAAAAATCTGAAATGATTACTCTTTTGGAAACAGAATTCAATCTTCCAACAGGGGAAAGAACGGAAAAGATAGCCGAATTGTTGGTGAAATGCAGAATCAATAATACAGAGAAAGAATTCATATATAAAATTCTAAAAGTATCTGATTCAATTGCTTACCTTGATTTATTGAACCAACTTCAATTAGCCTTAAGTCAGTTGGAAACAATTAAAACATCCAGTGATAAAGCGGTTAGGGTTGTTCAGGAGGTTCGCTCATTTATCAAAGGAAACACCATTGCAGAAAAAGTTGAAATCAATTTGCGTCAAAACATAAGCACGGTATTGAGTGTATTCAATTATGAACTAAAGAAGGACATTGATTTAAAATTTACAGTTAGTCCCGAAATCCATTTCATGGGTTACGATGTGAAATTATTTCAACTTTGGTCAAACATTGTTAAAAATGCCATTGAAGCAATGGACAACCAAGATTACAAATATTTAGGAATTCATGCCAATTTACAAGGTGATAAAATAAATGTAGAATTTGAGAATAATGGACCTCAAATACCTGAAGATGTCCGGCAAAATATGTTTAAAAAGTTTTATACGACCAAAAGCAAACTCAACGGAACAGGTCTTGGCTTGAGCATTGTGAATAACGTATTGTCAGAGCACAAAGCAACAATTAATGTTGAATCGAACGAGTTTATGACTAAATTTATCATTACTTTTGACATATGAATGAAGTAAATTATGCAGTTGTCTGCGTGGATGATGATCCGTATATTCTTCAAATGCTTGGCTTTCAGTTGAGTAAAATAGTCGATCAGACGTTTACGTTGGTGGAATATTTTACGGACCCGAGCGTGGCACTTGAAAATATTGAGGATTTAATTAATCAGAACATTAAAATCATTTTTGTAATCGTTGATTATCAAATGCCAAAAATGACTGGAGCTCAATTAATTCGTGCAATTAAGGATAAATACCCGGCCTTAAAATGTGTTATGTTATCCGGGCAAGCAAATCGTATTTCTGTTGATGAATTGGTATCTGAAAATATGTTGGATTCTTTTATTTCTAAGCCATGGAATGAAGATGAATTGTTCAATGCTATTCGACCAATTTTAGAAAATAATAACTAATTAATTCAGGCGAATGATATTAGAACGCTCGCCAATCCTATTTCATTTCTCCAAAAAATTCTAATAATGAAAACGATTTTAATTCTGGGGGCGGGGTTATCAGCATCATCAATGATTCGTTATTTATTGCAAAATGCAGATAAGTATGATTGGAATCTAAGAATTGTTGATCAAGACAAATCATTGGTTGAAAAGAAAATAAATGGACATAAAAGAGCTGTTGCGCTTGATTTTAACGCATTAGTTCCAAATGAAAGAAGGCCTGAAATCGGTCATGCTGATTTGGTGATTTCCATGCTTCCAGCCCGATTTCACCTTGAAGTCGCTAAAGATTGCATCGAGTTAAAAACAGATTTAATTACTCCATCCTATATTTCACCAGAGATGCGAGCTCTTCACAATGAGGCGTTATCAAAAGGAATTATTATCATGAATGAAATAGGCGTTGATCCAGGAATCGACCACATGAGTGCCATGAAAATCATCGATGAAATTCGCGATAAAGGAGGAGAGGTGACAAGTTTTAAGTCTTTTTGCGGTGGATTAATAGCGCCAGAATCAGATAATAATCCGTGGCATTATAAATTTACTTGGAATCCAAGAAACGTTGTTCTTGCTGGTCAGGGTGGGGCAGCATCTTTCATTCACAACGCTGAATACAAATATATTCCATATTATCGCTTGTTTGATCGTTTAGATCGAATTGAAATCGAAGATTTTGGTAAGTTTGAGGGTTATCCAAATCGGGATTCACTTTCATATCGAGAAACATACGGACTAGAAAATATTCCAACACTATACCGAGGAACACTTCGTCGACCAAATTACTGTAAAGGCTTTCACGTATTCGCAGAATTGGGAATGACAGATGATTCGTACAAGCTATATCAGTCCGAGAAAATAACACCAAGGGCATTTCTTAACGCGTTTTTACCCTATCGAAAAGGAATAAGTCTTGAGGAAAAATTCAAAATTTTTCTTCGTGAAGATCGCATGTATTTGTACGATCAATTTGAATGGTTGGGGATTTTTGAGAAAGATGAAACGTTTGGGATTCCAAATGCAAGTCCAGCGCAGTTATTGGAGAAATTGTTAGTCCGAAAAATGAGTTTAGAAGACAATGATAAAGATATGCTCGTAATGTATCATGAATTCGAGTATCTTTTCAAAGGTGAAAAACGAAAAATTGTTTCGTCAATGATCAACATTGGTGAAGATGAGGTTTATACAGCTATGTCAAATACAGTTGGACTACCAGTCGCAATTTGTGCAAAGATGATACTTACGGGTAAAATTCAGGAAAAAGGAGTAACTTTACCTGTAAATAAACTAGTTTACGAACCGATTCTCGAAGAATTAAAGGCATTCGAAATTACCTTTGAAGAACACGAGTCAATTATTGAAGATTAGCTATGGAAAATAATCAAAACGAAATGAATATTGAGTTGTCAGAAGATATGGCAACTGGTGTATATTCGAATCTTGCAATTATCACACATTCACCTGCCGAAGTTGTTTGTGATTTCATTCAAATCATGCCTGGAATGCCAAAGGGAAAAGTTCGTTCTCGAGTAATTATGACTCCTCAAAATGCGAAGCGATTTCTTCATGCTTTGAATGAGAATATTCAGAAATACGAGCAAAATTTTGGAGTAATTGATGATCCTCAAGCTGGTTTACCACCAATGAATTTTGGAACACCAAGCACAATGGCTTAAAATAAATGCTCTCAATTTGTATTCCGGTTTACAACTCGGAAATCTCAGAATTAGTAGATTCCTTGCTGAATCAAATTAAAGAGCTCAATTACCAAATTGAAATTTGTTTAATTGATGATGCTTCAACCAATCCAAAATATGATGTTTTAGGTTTTAAGCATCCTAAAATTATTGGATATAAAAACGCGAATAATGCCGGTAGAGCAAAGGTTCGAAATCAATTTATTGATTTGGTCAATCAACCCTATTTACTTTTCTTAGACGGAGATTCAAAGGTTATTCGTCCTGATTTTCTCAAAAGATATTGTGAAATTGTAAAATCATCAGAAGTACAAGTTATTTGTGGGGCGAGTGTATATCAATCAGATAAACCAGCTAAATCACATTACCTGCGTTGGAAGTATAGCACAATTCGAGAAAGTAAGTCACTGGAAGAACGTAAGCAAAACATAAACTTGGGATTCAAGACGAACAATTTCATTATTCAACGCGAAATTTTAAAACGAATTAAGTTCAACGAATCGATTGAAGGTTATGGCCACGAGGATTCGCTTTTCGGTTTTGATCTAAAAAAATCCAAAGTTAAAATTGAACATGTTGACAATCCTGTTTTGAATTATTCTCTAGATGATAATCTTACGTTTCTTAAAAAAACGGAAGAAGGTGTTCGGAATTTAAAGCACGTTTTACATTTGTTAGATTACGATGAGCAATTCATGAAATCAAGCAAACTAAGCAGAGTATACGTTTTCATGGAAAGATTCAAAATTCGTAGACCAATTTATTTTCTTATTTCAATTGTACATCCAATAAATAGATTTTTTCTTGTTAAAGGTCTTTTTGTCCTTCCAATGTTTGATCTCTATAAATTGAAATACATGCTCCGATAAAAATCGGACTCAATTAGTAAATACCTCCATTAACATTGATCACCTGCCCTGTGACGTAATCGCTTTTCTCATCGAGAAGAAAGAGCACTGAATTTACAATGTTCATCGAATTTCCGAGTTCATGATTCGGTATTCTATGTTTTATCAATTCCAATTGTGAATCGTCAATTTCTTTAATCATTCCTTGGTTCATATATCCGGGAGCAATACAATTTACGGTTATGTTTTTTTGAATCAGCTCAACTGCAAGTGATTTAGTTAATCCAACTAATCCACTTTTACTTGCGGAATATGCAGTTGTTCCAAAAACCCCAATCTGTCCAACAACGGATGAAAAGAAAATAATACGACCAAATTTGTTTTCTCGTAACATTGGAATAAAAGCACTTGAAATTTCAAATGGTATGGTCAAGTTCAACTTAATAACTTTTTCCCACTCTGAATTTGAAGTTTTCCAAGATACGTTTGAAGATGAAACACCAAGCGTATGAATTATTGAGTCTATGGTTCCAACTTGATTTGCGAAATCTTCCGAGTTAAAAGACTTCAAAAAATCTTTTTGAATCACTTTCGTTTGATTTGGATGCAATTCATTGAGTTTATTAACTTTTTCAAGATTTCTATTCGCAACAAGAATTACGAAAAAACCTTTTTCAATCAAATTTTCAGCTATTATTTGTCCTAAGCCACCTGAGGCACCTGTTATTAATATTCTCCTCATAATCCAATTTTACGATTTATTAATTTTCTAAATGGAAATTTCGTTTTGTTGTTTTTCAGAACAACGTAATTTCGATCCTCTGCACCAAAACGTTTGTTGAAATTCGCCAATCCAACTTCGTTTGAACCGCCAAAATCTAATCCATTTGTTTGGTCGTGGAATTTAGATATTGCAAAATTAAATATTGCTTGCATCGCTCCAAGTTTTTTTCCATTTTCCGTTACAACCCCTTTTATATAAAGTAAGTGGTTATTGTATAGGATGAAAAATCCCATAGCGAAAATTTCATTTTCAGTTTTAGCTGCGAACAAATATCCGATATTTAGTTTTCGACTCAATTCCACAAGATTATCCAATTTCTGATAAGTATCTCGATTGAAATTTCCGAATTGGGATCCTTTCTCTTGTTTAAATAATTCTGAAAGTTGATTAACATCCGAAATCTCCTCGATTTTAGGATTTGAATTTTCGAATTGTTTTATTTTTCTTCGGGTATTTTCTGAGAAATTTGAAATAGTCTTCGCCAAATTTTCTTCGAAAGAAAGAAATTGAAATGATCTATTTTCAATATAAACTTCATTCAAATTAGAATCAGATAAATCTTTTAAATTAACTGAATAGAAATCTAGCCGAGATAAAATCAATTTTAAAAATTCACTTTTTTTCGCATTCGACTGACCTAAAATTTCAAAAGATCTTATTAATAATGGATGCAAAGCATACTTAATTCCTAATTTCTTTTTAAATAAAATCGGTAAGACCAATTCATAATCGTTAAGAACAAAAGCCTGCCATTCAGTAGAAACCGTGTCTAAATACCAAATCGATGAGAAAATCGGATATTTGGCATTTTGTTCCAATAACTGCCATTTCTCCTCAGAAATTTTATTTCTTGGAATCAACCTTATTTCGTCAAATCCCTCAAGCATACAAATTCGTGTTTATCAGAGTACTTTATTATTAGTTCTTTCAGCTTAGCAAGTGAAAATTTGGTGCACGCTTTGGGATGTCCAATTATGACAAGAAGAGTAGAACCTTTTTTTTCTTCTTCTTTAATGGTTTTCTCAATTTCAGTAACAAAATAACCGTCCACACTTAAACATAGTTTATGATACTTTGTCAATAAGTCTTTTTTTGAACCTCCACCTTTTACAGGAATCCCATCGCCAATAGGTTTGTGAAGGAATTTATTCAATCGTCCTAGAATGAAAAGTTTCCAAAAGAACCAAGGAGAATATCTCTTTGAGGCTATTGGTATTTCTGTAAATAATCCATTTTCGTTGAAAACACATTCATGGTCATCAAAACTCCATTTTTCCAAATTCGGGAGATTTTTAAAACTATACGAATAAGGCGGATTAAAATTTTCGCCACCTCGAAAAATTGAGCTGTCTATAATTAAACCATGTTTATTAAAGGAATTTTTCAAATTCTTGAATGGTTGAATACACCAGCCTCCGGCTCGAAATGAAATAATTTCCGAATTAACGATATCTTTCAGTACAGAATAATATTCGTCAAAAATGGATTCAATTTCCAAATTATTAAAGTCTGATAACTTATAACGATCAACATTGAAAACCCACTTTTCGTCATATCGAGCGTCTTGCCAATGCGGATGAATATGTAAGCCGGTTTCATGAAAATTTGAATCCCATTCTTTAATTTGATTCTGAATTAATTCATTTTCTCTTTCGAAATCTTTTTGTTTGGAACCATAAACAATCATCCCCGCATCAACAAAAAATGTAAACTTCGATTGGGTTAATTCGGCTATTTTAAGTAATTCATTAGTTGGTTCTAAAAGACATTTTTCGACAGTCCCTGGGTTATTTCCAAAGAAAAGTTCATAGTCCCATGTAATTGCAATTTTCATTCTTTTCCTGTTGGGGTATACATGGTTATACCTTTTTCATGATAATTCTTTAACATGGATTCAAGCATCTTTTTAGCGTCGAAAATTAAACATTCACTTTTACCTAAAGTCTTCTTTTCGCAAACTTTTTCGTTTATAAACATTGGAATTAGTTGATCACATTTCCTGAGTGCCGAATAAACAGGGTTGTGAACTTTTGTTTTAACTCGAATTGTATTTCCGTTGTAATTAATTAGTTCGGTTTCGAACATTTCAGAATAATAAACTTCGAATTTAAAATCAACTTCATCTTCAAGAGTATGAAGGCTAGTTCCTGCATTATCTAGAGTGACTCCGATGTATAGAATCTTACCATTTTTTTCAATGATTCTTCGAAAAGGTGAGTTTCGTGTGTAAGGGGTAATTTCATTAAGATGACCTTCTGTTAAATAAACTGCATCTTTACCCCAAGCACAAACAGGTTCCAACGGATTTAGACTTCTGATAACTTCAGGCAATTTCCTAAACTCCTCTGTTATTGCTCCCAATTTTGAAGTGGTATTTTTCACATCAAAAGGAATTTTTTTACGAATGTAGTTCAATTGAAGCTCCTCATTTGGAGAGCTCGGCATTAGGATATTCCCGTCGGTGCCGATCAATTTAATTAAGGCATTTACAAATGTTTTTGATCCATTTTCCAAATATCCGATTTTACTCATGCTTGAATGAACAAGAATGGTATCTCCACTTTTAATCCCGATTGCTTTGAGTTCATTAATAAGTATGTCCTCAGTAATTACATTACCATTTTTTTTATCGTTCAAAAGCTCCTTTTTGCGAATATTTTTTTTCCACTTCTGAAGCATAGAAAGCACTTTTTTTGGGAGTAATTTTCGGATTATTTTATTCATATTTCGCTTGCTGAGATCTAAATTACTTAATTATCAAAGTAAAACTTAGGAAATTTCTTCAATTAGCTTTTTCAATTTTATTTTTTCATGCTCCCAATTTTCAATTTCAGCAGCCTTGATACAATTTAACTTATACACATTTAGTTTTTCTGGATTTTCAATTAGGAAATTTACATTTTTCGCAATTTCTTCGGGAGATACCGTTTCGACGAAATAACCAATGTTATACTTATCAATTATTTTTTGTAGCTCAACAAGTTCAGAACTCAAAATTGGAACTCCAGCCTGAATGTAATCGAAAAGTTTGTTGGGTAATGAATATTTATAATTGTCGCTCAATGGTTTATCAAGTGTTAAACCAATATTGGCTTTTGAAGTCAATTGCATCATTTCTAGATATGGTCGTTTTTCATAAAACTTTACTTTATTATCGAGATTTTTTTGGATTACCATTTTTTTTATCTTTGGGATGACATCCCCACTACCAACTATAATCAAAAGAGCATTTTCAATAAATTGCATTGATAAAACTGCTTCCTCAATTCCTCTATCTACGTTTAATCCAGATCCCTGAATAATTAGTATAAATTTATCTTCAGGTAAACCTAATGTCGATTTTGAAGGCGGATTGCTGCTTTCAAATTTTTCTGGCACATTTCTAACAACGAGAATCGGTTTGCCATACTTAGTTTTATAAATATTGGCAATCGATTCGTTTACAGTAATTACATGATTCAGTTTTGGAAAAATATACTTTTCAATTTTAACCCACGTGTTTTTAGCGAATTTTCGATTCTCTAATTCAGGAACTTCGGTAAAGAGTTCATGTGTGTCGTAAATAAGCTTTGATTTCGATTTGATTTTTGAAACGAAAAAATTTGCAGGCAATGTGTCTAGATCGTTAGAATACAAGACATCTACTTTTTGAAAAAGTAAAAACAGAAAAAGTCGAATGTTTAATTCTGCATAGAAAAGTGGCCCATTCTCAAAAATGAGTTTAAACCTTTTACAATTATATTTAGTGAAATTGAGCGGTAAACTATTTTTTCTTGTTCTACCAACTAATAAAACATCAAATCCTAATTCGCCGAGCACCGAGCATGTTCTTTTTACTCGGTTGTCGGTTACCAAGTCGTTCGAAACAGTTACAATAGCCCTTTTCATGTTGATTTAACTACAAAAATAACTTTTTGTTGTTACTGATTTGTGAAGGAAATCCATAATTTTAACAGTAATCCTATTTATAAACTAAAGAGTCAAATAAATATTTTTGAGATTGAGGATATTTTTTAAAAAAAATCTTTGTAATCAAAAAAAGTTTTGTAAATTTGCAATCCCAAAACCAAAAATTGGGACAAGAATTAAGTTCTTTTTTTATTGATTTATCAACAATACGCCGATGTAGCTCAGTTGGCCAGAGCAGCTGATTTGTAATCAGCTGGTCGGGGGTTCGAATCCCTCCATCGGCTCATATTGTTGGGGATGTCGCATAGTGGCTATTGCAGCAGACTGTAAATCTGTCACCGTTTGGTATCGTTGGTTCGAGTCCATCCATCCCCACAAGACATCGTATTATAAGCGGGAGTAGCTCAGTTGGTAGAGCGTCAGCCTTCCAAGCTGAACGTCGCGAGTTCGAATCTCGTCTCCCGCTCAAAATACTGCAGGCCGGTGTAGCTCAGGGGTAGAGCGCTTCCTTGGTAAGGAAGAGGTCACGAGTTCAAATCTCGTCATTG
>VGML01000070.1 GCA_016866415.1 Bacteroidota bacterium
ATTGCTCCGGATGTTGAAATTGAAAGAGGTGCGGCCGTTTATGAAGAGCGTTCTTCGTTTGTGGATTTGACTTACGAAGGTTACTTTAATTATGAACGTACTTTTGATTCAATTCACAAAATAAAAGGAACAGCTGGTGCATCTATTTTTCAGCGTAAAGGAAGTTCATTGAATGGAACGGCATTCGGGATTCCAAACAATTCCGTCGATTATGCTGATATTTCAGCTAATACAGCTCAAGGCGGGTATCTTAACAATGTAGGTTCATGGGAATTTAAAGAAAGACTAGTTTCTGCATTCTTGAGAGCTGAATATAGTTTGAAGGACAGATATCTTTTTTCTACAATACTCAGACGAGATGGTTCCAGTAAATTTGGTCCGAATAGTCGCTATGGGTTTTTTCCAACTTTTTCAGCGGGTTGGATTTTATCCGATGAGTCTTTCTCCAAAATCAAATTCATTGATTACGCAAAGATTCGCCTAAGCTATGGTATTTCTGGGAATGATCAAATTCCAAACTTTGCTTATCGTGGGCTCTTGAATGGAGAAGGAGTTTATGTTTTTGATGATTTAATTACGCAAGGTGTAGCAATCGGTCGTCCTTCCAATCCTGATTTGAAATGGGAAACGACGCGTCAATTAAATGTTGGTTTAGATTTGACTTTTTGGAAGAAACTTGATTTTACTACCAATTACTTTATAAAAAACACCTTCGATTTATTATTCCAGCCAGATGTTACCGCGATTCTTGGTTCTTATGGACCAGGAGGATATCCGCCAATCATTAACGCGGGGAATGTTTCCAACAAAGGACTTGAGTTCGAACTTGCGTATCATTTAAAGAAAGTTAGAGATTTTTCTGCAGATGTCAATTTCAACGTGACGACACTCACTAACAAAGTTACCAAGGTGCCAACTGGCATTGATTACATTCCGGGTGCTGCATTCAGTGTTGGGGGAGATGTGGCAACTCGTTTTCAGGAAGGATATGAAATTGGGTATTTCTTTGGGTATGAGACAGCAGGCGTTTTTCAAACGCAAGAACAGATTGATAATGCTTCAGTAGTTCAAGAAGGTGCAAAACCAGGTGATTTGATTTTCGTTGATCAAAATGGCGACGGAGTTATTAATTTCAATGATGATTCGGATAAAACGAAATTAGGATCACCAATTCCAGATTTCACTTTTGGTTTTTCATTGAATATGAAATACAAAGGATTTGACGTTTCAGCGATGATTTATTCAGCAATTGGCCAAGAAATCATTCGAAATTTTGAGCGTCAGCAGCCTTATGCAAACCAATTGGGTTATGTTATTGATCGTTGGACAGGGCCAGGTTCAACCAATGAGCACCCACGTTTAACTACCGAAGCAACTCGAAATAACATATTTTCATCCTATTACGTTGAAGATGGTTCATTTGCTCGTTTGCGAAACATCCAAATTGGATATACTATCCCAGGAAAAATTTTGAAGAAAATCAAAGTTGAATCTCTACGATTTTATTTAGCGGGAAATAATCTGTTAACACTAACAAAATATCAAGGATTTGACCCAGATATTAGTTCTCCAAACGCGCTTGCAGCTGGAGTTGACTATGGGTTTTATCCGCAGGCTAAGAATATAATGGGTGGTGTTCAATTAAAATTTTAAATGATGAGAAGAATAGTTTATTTTGGAATTTTATTTATTTCTGTTGCTTTGTCCTTTGGCTGCAAGAAATTTTTAACGGTGGATCCTCCTTATTCGCAAGACGTTGAGAATTTTTTCCAATCACCTGAGGATTATGATCGCGCTTTAACAGGAGCTTATGACATGCTTCAAGGATCTTTTATGACACTTTGGATTGGAGAAATTGCTTCTGACAACTCCATTGCAGGAGGTGAAAGTGTTAACGATTCGCAAGGTTTGCATCAAATTGACAATATGACCCATGGTGGTGTTAACAATGAATTGCGAAATGTATTGAGATGGAATTATACGGGAGTTACGAGGGCTAACTACATCCTTGAAAATAAAGATAATATTGATTTCATTGGAAAAGATCACATTATTGCGGAAGCAAAGTTCTTGAGAGCTTATTATTATTTTGAACTGGTGAAATACTTCGGTGATGTTCCGTTAATCATTGACAAACGACTTGGAATCGAAGAGGCACTCCAAATTCCTCGAACTCCAAAAGCTGAGGTTTATGCTCAAATAGAAAAAGATTTTTCAGAAGCAGCTGCGGTATTAAATCCAATTGCATCGCAAAAAGGTAGAGCAACAAAAGGAGCAGCGTTATCCTTTTTAGGAAAAGTTTATGTGTATCAAAATAAGTTTGCAGAAGCCGCTTCAACTTTTGATGAGGTAATCAATTCAGGGGGTTACAGTCTAATTCCAAATTACAACGATTTATTTACCGTAGCAAACGAAAACAATTCTGAAACCATTTTTGATGTTCAATATACTGGTTTGGAGGGTGGAAGTTATGGGTGTTTGATTTGTTTGGAAGGGAATGCGGCTGTTGGTTTTCAAGGAATAAGACAATACACGGGTCCTGTTTATGGCGATGGAAACAGCTATAATTTACCAACTCAAGAATTGTACAATGCATTTTCACCTATTGACCCACGCAGAGGTCATACCATTCTTGACATTGAAGCATTTAAAGCAGCTCAACCTGATCCTTCAACAGTCACTTATGCGATTGGAGCTGGAGGTCATACGGGATTTTACAACAATAAATACATAAAAAGACAGGGTGAAATTGGTCTTCCTGATAATGATTTGACGAGCCCTGTTAATTACAGAGTTATGCGATATGCTGATGTTTTATTAATGGCAGCAGAAGCTCATTATCAAACAGGAAATACATCAAGAGCGCAGAGTTTGGTTAATCAAGTGCGCGTTAGAGCTGGAGTTCCAGGATTAGCTGTAAATTCAATTAATGTAATTTATAAAGAAAGGCGCTTTGAGCTTTCTGGAGAGGGTTTTCGTTTCTTTGATTTAGTTCGAACAGGGCAAGCTGCAGATTTTATTCAAGGCTTTATTACAGGAAAACATGAAGTTTTCCCAATTCCACAAGTGGAAATTGATTTAGCAGGAGGTTCGTGGCCTCAAAATTTTGGTTATTAAAATAAAAAATCATGAAATCTAACTTACTACTTCCATTTTTTTTCTTTTTGGTTTTGTTCGCTTGTAAGAAGGAAGAGCCAAAACTCGGCCCTCCTCCAACAGTCTGGGATGCATCATTTACTTTTGCTGAGTCAGCAAGCAATGCGAATATTATTGATTTTACGGCCAACAATCAAAATGTACAATGTATTTGGGATTTTGGAAATGGAACAACAGCCAAAGGTTCAAATGTATCATGCCCATATCCCTACGCCGGAACATATACCGTTAAGTTGACTGTATTTGCCTCAGGTGGAAGTATAAGTACGAGCCAACAAGTTACAATCGCTCAAGACAATTTGGGATTGTTGAATAATCCAATTTATACATTTTTGACAGGTGGTGTTAATGGTCCAGGCTACAAAACTTGGTATATTGATTCAGCCTCTGCAGGTCATTTTGGAGTAGGCCCGGATCCAATAAGTGCTTTAGGAAATATTCCTGAATGGTGGTCTGCTGGTGCTAATGAGAAACCGGGTTGTGGTCTTTATGACGATCGATATGTATTTCATTTGAATGGATTTAAATTCGATATGGTCAACAATGGGGATGTTTACATTCACAACTCCCTGGCAGCTCAGTTCGCAGGTTCGTTTCAAAATTTAGGTGATTTTACAGCGCCTTATACGAATCAAATAGACGAATCTTGGAATTTAGTTGAAAGCACAGATACTACAATTACAATTTCTAACAATGCATTTATTGGATTTTACACGGGTGTGAAAACATACAAGATAATTGATATTTCAGATACATCAATGCTTTTGCAGTACAAGCATCATGCGGGAGGATTAATGTGGTATCTTAAACTAAAAAGTCTCTAAACCAATTAATATGAATAAAATGTATTTGACTTATATCCTGATAATAGGATTGTTTTCTTGTAAGAAACCTGAGCCACCGGCAGTTGTTTTGCCAACAAACTTGGTTACAGCTGTTAATGTGAATGGTTCCGTAATCAATGTTCAAGCAACTGCTGATAATGCAAACTTTTATACGGTTACGTTTATCAGAGGGAATGATTCAACTACAATAGAATCAAATAGTGGAACAGCAAATTATACATGTTCGGTTTCAGGAACCTATGTTGTTCGAACATTGGCGAATACTTCCTACACGGATTACATCTCAAAAACAGACACAGTTGTAGTAAATATATCAAGTGGTACTTCTGGTGCACCAACATCTGGTTATACTTCTCCTTTGACTTATTCCGGGCTTTCGCTTGTATGGGATGATGAATTTAATGGAACAACTCTTTCAACTGACTGGACTTTTGATATTGGAACTGGAAGTGGGGGTTGGGGAAATAACGAACTGCAATATTACACGAACCAAAATCACTCAGTTAATAATGGTTATTTAGAGATAACGGCAAAAGAACAAATAATTAATTCCCAGCAATATACCTCTACACGTTTAAAAACACAAGGCATTAAATCATGGAAATATGGTCGAATTGATATTCGTGCTGCATTACCTTATGGTCAGGGAATTTGGCCGGCATTTTGGATGTTAGGTGATAACATTACATCAGTTGGATGGCCTTCTTGCGGCGAAATAGATATCATGGAGATGATTGGTGGAGCAGGAGCAAATGATAGAACGGTTCACGGAACGGTGCATTGGAATGAGAATGGAACACATGCACAATTTGGAGGTAGTAAAACATTGCCCTCTGGTAAGTTTGCGGATGAATTTCATGTCTTTTCAATAGTTTGGAATCAAAACTCCATTACGTGGTTGTTGGATAATGTAACATATAAAACAGTTGATATTTCTCCTGCAAATATGAATGCATTCAAAGAAAAATTCTTTTTGATTTTCAACGTTGCGGTTGGAGGTAATTGGCCAGGAAATCCAGATGGAACAACCGTATTTCCTCAAAAAATGTATGTAGATTACGTTCGTGTGTTTCAATAGGTGTTATGATTTTTAAACCATTCAATTCATTAAATTTCTTTTTAACTATTTCAATAGTTGGACTTATTGCTGCTTGTAAAAACACAGAGTTTATTTCTTCGACCATAAAAACTCAAGAATACAAGTCTATAAACGATTGCATTGCATCCATGTCGTTGGAGGAAAAAGTTGGACAGACGTGTCAAATCACCTTGGATGTTATTTTAAAAACAGATGAAAAAGGAGTTCCTGTTAGTCCTGCAGTTATTGATACCAACAAGCTTAATGAAGCAATTTTTAAGTACAACGTTGGATCCATTTTAAATGTTGGCTCTCACACGTTAACACTTGCTGAATGGAAAGGAATTTTGACTTCAGTTCATGCTCCATTTCTTTCAGGAAAATCTAAAACTCCCATTATTTACGGAATTGACGCAATACACGGGATTAATTATACAGTTGGAGCAACATTATTCCCACAAGAGATTGGTTTAGCGGCAACTTGGAATCCAGAATTAGCGAAACAATTTGGGGAAATTACAGCTTATGAAACCAGAGCTTCAGGAATTCCCTGGAATTTTTCACCTGTTTTGGATTTAGGCAGACAACCACTTTGGTCAAGAACATTTGAAACACTTGGAGAGGATCCTTACCTTGCATCAACCATGGGGGCAGCAATTATTGATGGTTATCAAGGTGGAAAGAATCCAGACAAGTATCACGTTGCATCATGCATGAAGCATTTTGTTGGATATAGCGGTTCTTTAAGTGGTCGCGATCGTACTCCAGCTTGGATTCCAGACAAATACATGAAGGAACTTTATTTGCCTTCATTTAAAAAAGCGGTTGAGCACGGAGCGTTAACTGTCATGATTAATAGTGGTGCTGTTAATGGAATTCCTGGTCATTTAAACCATAAACTAATTACAAAAACGCTAAAAAACAATTGGGGATTTGAAGGTTTCTCCGTTTCGGATTGGGAGGATTTTATCATGGTTCATTCTGTTCATCGAACCGCTCCAACACTTTCAGATGCATATGTCCAGGCTTTCAACGCAGGTGTGGATATGAGTATGGTTCCATTTAGCCCGCAATTTAAGGAGTATTGTGACATCATGATTAAAGCGGTGAAAGGAGGTAAAATCTCCGAAGAACGATTAAATGATGCGGTAAGAAGAATATTATTGGTAAAATCGAGACTTGGTCTTTACACTGATCCGATGCCAAATCTTGATCAATATACAAAGTTTGCTAGTCAAGAATTTAAGGATAAATCAAAGCAAGCAGCTCTCGAGTCGATTACCCTTTTAAAGAATGAAAATAACTCCTTACCTCTAAATCCAAATCAGAAAGTTTTAGTGGCAGGCCCGACCTCCAATAATTTGACATTCTTGAATGGAGCATGGACTCATACATGGCAGGGAGTTGATACGACTTATAACACAAACGGATGTTTAAGTATTCGAGAAGCATTTGAAAAAGAGCTTGGAAAAACAAACTGTATGTTCGCTCAAGGAGCAGAATTATTTCTAGAAAATGACTTTGAGGCATCCCGTTTTAAAAACTTTGATGATTATAAACAGAAAGTTAAAATGTGCGATGTGGTTGTTCTTTGCTTGGGAGAATTACCGTCAACAGAAAAACCGGGTGATATTCGTTCATTGAATTTATCAAATGAACAGCTGGAATTGGCACGAATTGCTTCGGCCGAAAAGAAAAAAGTAATTCTTGTTTTATTAGAAGCTCGACCAAGAATCATTCATGATATCGTAGATGACGCAAATGCCATTATTCAAGCATACTTACCAGGAGATTATGGTGCCGAAGCGCTGGTTGATTTGATTTATGGCAAAAGCAATTTCAGTGGGAAACTCCCATATACGTATCCGAAATATGACGGAGTAATAGAGTTTTATGACCATTCAGCAAGTGTAGATAGAAGTAAAAGTGGACAATTCAATGCATACGATCCTGAATGGGACTTTGGTTTTGGTTTGAATTATAGCAATGTCAAATACGAAAGTTTAACGATAAATAAAAATGAACTCATTGGTAAAGATTCCTTGGAAATTACGGTTG
Source organism: Bacteroidota bacterium (assembly GCA_016866415.1). Lineage (GTDB taxonomy): Bacteria > Bacteroidota > Bacteroidia > Flavobacteriales_D > Crocinitomicaceae > UBA952. The sequence continues at coordinate 7,138 of VGML01000070.1, forward strand.
ATTTATCAAATAATTCCAATATTCCCTGTAAAGAAGTCGTTCAGTTATATGTAAGTGATGATTATGCCAGTTTGATACCGAATGGAAAGTCTTTGAAAGGCTTTCAGAAAATTGAAATTCCTTCAAATGGAAAAGTTAAATGTAAATTCTCTATTTCTAAAAGTGAGTTGAAATTTGTCGGCAAAGAAGGAAACTTCATTGTCGAAGAAGGTTTTTTTACAATTCGAGTGGGAGATTTAGAAAAGAAATTTGAATATAAAAACAAATAAATAATAACTTTGTTACTTATTGTAAAAAATACTATATTTATACTTTAAAACTTATTAATATGAAAAAAATCTACTTATTTACGGCAATTGTCCTCATAACTTGGAATGCTTTTGCTCAAATTGAAGGAACCTGGCGACTTGCCCCTGCAGCGGGTTCATTGGGTGTTGGGCCAGATCAGGGAAATATCTCTTGGTGGTCAAATGGTGCGGCTGACGTAACAACACGTGCTTGTCTATTTGACGATTCAATCAAATTTGAGGCTAATGGTACAATGACTCACTACATGGATGGTAGTACATGGGTAGAAGGATGGCAGGGTTCTCCTGATGGATGTAATACACCAGTTGCGCCGCATGACGGAACTACAAATGCCCCTTACACATATACATACAATTCAACCTCTGGAGAATTAACAGTAAATGGTATTGGAGCCCACATGGGTCTTGCGAAAGTAATCAATGGCGGGGAGCTTACAAGTCCTGCAAATGCTGCTTCTAGTATTACCTATATCACTACTTTTTCAAATAATAACAACACGCTTACATTAGATATCAGCATCGGAGGAGGATGGTGGAGATTTGTTTATGAGAGAATAATAACTGTAACTAATCCACTTGAAGGCACTTGGCGACTTGCTCCTGCCGCAGGGTCTTTAGGTGTTGGGCCAAATCAAGGAGATATTTCTTGGTGGTCTAATTCTTCAGGTGATGTTTCTGTAAGAGCGTGTTTGTTTGATGATTCAATCAAATTTGAGGCTAATGGTGCAATGACTCACTACATGGATGGTAGTACGTGGTTAGAGGCATGGCAAGGAGCTTCACCTGATGGTTGTGGTACTCCAGTTGCTCCTCACACAGGAGGTGCTTTCTCATACACATACAGTGGAGGTGAATTAACGATAAATGGCCTAGGAGGACATATCGGTCTTGCGAAAGTATACAATGGTGGAGAATTAGCTAATCCAGCGAACGCTCCAGCTTCAATTATATACCAAATCACTTTCGCAAACAACGATAATACCATGATAGCAGATATCAATTTTGGTCAAGGGTGGTGGAGATTTATCTACGAGAGAACCCAACAAGTTGTTGTTGCAGATCCTAATATTACATTTAAAGTAGACATGGCAGATTATACAGGAACAATTGCAACGGGCGTGTTCTTAAATGGAAGCTTCAATAATTGGTGTGGTAACTGTACTCCAATGACTAATACATCCGGTTCAATTTGGGAAGTTACAGTGCCGCTTACTGCAGGTCCGATTCAATATAAATTTACCATTGATGGTTGGAATGATCAAGAATTCTTTGTTGGTGGAGAATCGTGTGTTGATACAATTGCAGATGGATTCTTTAATCGCTACTATGTTGTTTCAGCTGATGCAACTTTACCTGCGGTTTGTTTCGGTAGTTGTGAAGCATGTCCAAGTAATGCAACTCAGTTAATTGGCACATGGAAATTAAAACCAAATGCTGGATCTCTTGCAGTAGGGCCTGCACTTGGCGATGGGTCTTGGTGGTCAAATAGTGCGGCTGAAGTAACAACACGTGCTTGTCTATTTGACGATTCTATCAAATTTGAGGCTAATGGAACGATGACGCACTACATGGATGGTAATACTTGGTTAGAAGCATGGCAAGGTTCTCCTGATGGATGTAATACTCCAGTTGCGCCGCATGACGGAACTACAAATGCCCCTTTCACTTATACATACAACCCAACCTCTGGAGAATTAACAGTGAATGGTATTGGAGCACACATGGGACTTGCGAAAATAATTAATGGCGGGGAGCTTACGAATCCTGCTAATGCAGCTTCAAGCATTACATACCTTACTGCATTTTCAGATAATAATAACACGCTAACCTTAGATATTAGTATTGGAGAAGGATGGTGGAGATTTATCTATCAACGAACAGCAACTGTAACAATGCCAGATCCAAATGTTACCTTTAGAGTAAATATGAGTAATTATACAGGAACAATAGCTAATGGAGTTTTTGTTAACGGTTCATTTAACGGATGGTGTGGTAGTTGTAACCCAATGACTGATATGGGTAATGGAATGTGGCAAGTAACGCTTCCAATTCCGGCAAGTAACATTGAATACAAGTTTACAGTTGATGGATGGACTGCTCAAGAGAATTTTACAGCGAATGACGCGTGTGTTGACCCCAACATGGGTGATCCATATTACAATAGATACCTTCAAATTACAGGAGATGTTGTATTGCCAGCGGTATGTTATAGTAGTTGTGATCCATGTCCAAGTAATGCAACTCAGTTAATTGGGACATGGAAATTAAAACCAAATGCTGGATCTCTTGCTGTTGGTCCCGCTCTTGGTAATGGTTCATGGTGGTCTAATAGCGCGGCAGACGTAACA
>VGML01000071.1 GCA_016866415.1 Bacteroidota bacterium
ACAAAAAATATGATCAATGTGCGATTGTAGATGCAAATTTCGCTGCCTGTATTCAAAGACACGCTTTCACATGGGACGACCATTCCGAATTCAAAGGAAAGGGACTTGAAGAACGAAATCCTCCAAAAATTGAGCTCAAAAAGAACCAAAAAAAGTTTAATGTGGTCATTTTTATCTTTGAATCGGTGCGAAAAAGAAGCCTTCAGATATACGGAAATAAGAATGAAACGACGCCGAATTTTGCAAAAATGCAACAGGATTTTCCCGAGAATTTTTTTGTCTTCAGACAACCTATTTCCGTTTCTTCAACCACGATGCTGGCAGTTCCAGCAATTTTAACGGGTATCGGACCTTATCAAGACAAAAATGTTCTTTATTCGCAACCATTATTATGGGAATACGCAAAAATCTTTGATTACAAATCGTTTTTTCTTTCCTCTCATACATTGAAATGGTATAAATTCAACGAATTCTACAAAAAAGAAAAACTAGATGTTTGGTGGAACAAGGACAATTCGGGCCTCCCCTACTTTAACGACTTGGGCATAAAAGATGAGTTGACAATAAAAAAACTAAATCGAACTATTTCAAAATTTTCGGATGAACCATTATTCGGAGTCGTTCAATTGAATACAACGCATTATCCGTATGAAGTTCCTGAAAAATACAAGATATGGAATAGCTCATTCAGCGGAAGTTATGACAACGCTGTTCGCTATCAAGACGCAATGATCGGAGATTTTTTCAACCATCTTAAAAAGGAAGGATTACTCGAAAATACAATTGTTCTCTTCGCATCCGATCACGGTGAGTCACTAGCTGAACATCACAACATAGGTCACGTGGAAAGCAATTATACAGAAACAATTAGCATTCCGCTTTTGGCTTACATTCCCGATGGAATTATTTCGAGTGATGAAAAAAACCAATTAAAAAAGAACCTTCATCGACTAACCTCCAACATTGATATTGCGCCGACAATCCTTGATATATTAAATCTGGAAAAGGAATCAAAACTAAAAATGTATCAATCCAATTTCACAGGATACAGTTTATTGAAACCAATTCCTAGGGATCGAATGATTATCTCACTAAATAATAACCAAGTTGCGAGTTTCAATACCGGTCTTTCCGTTTGCAGTGAAGATTGGCATTATTTATTCCGAACGAATTTAGTTCCCAATAAGGAAGAATTTTATTATTGGAAAAAAGATGTCGGAGAATTGAATGATCGACAGAAAACGCTATCTCAGAAAAAAAGAAACTCGATTTTGAAACACGTTGAAAAGTATCCGGTTTGTGATAAGTTGATTGGGAAAATTAGGAGAGTCAATTAAGATTAAAGTTGCGCTCATTTAATTAGTTCTTCAACTCTCTCAAATCCAGAACATGATTAATACTCAATTGATTATCTCGATCAATGATTTTTAACGAAACTTTCTTTCGGGTCAAATTAAAATCAAGCAAGCCAAAATGATTTTCCATAACTGGTCCGGCAATTCGATTTTTATTCGGTGTCGCAAAATGCCAAGATTGAGTCAAACCACTTGCCGTTAAATCATATATTGGATAAGTGAGCTGATTTTCCATTTTCGACAGTTCAGCATAATGAACATCACCCGAAATAAAGAAAACGCCGTTTGCCTTTGTTTTTTGGAGCAGAGCAAGCATTTTTTCCTGTTCTTTGGGGAAATTTGCCCACGATTCATAACCGTTGTAAGAAATTCCGAATTGCGTTGAAGAGCAAATGATTCGAACATCCGCTTTTTTCTGAAGTTCGTTTTCAAGCCAAACCCATTGTTCATAGCCAAGAATCGTTGAATCCAAATTCGTTTGTGGAATGTAAAGCATGTCGTAATTGAAAATGGAATCCTTTGACATTTCTTTGCTAAAACGAGCAAGGTTGGATCGGAAAGTTCGCGTATCCAAAAGAATAATTTGAATTCTCTTACACTTTTTTCGAATTAAATAGGAGATGTAAATTCCATCGTGCTTGTATCGCTCTGAATTTTTCGGCTCTTCAAAAAAATCCAAGAATATTTCCTTTGACTCTTTTTTGAGCGGATAATATTTTCCAGCATCATCCTCTCCGAAATCGTGATCGTCCCAAGTTGCGAGAATTTTTGTTGCGGATTTTATTTTTTGAAAAGATGAATTCGCCTTCAATTTAGCATATTCTTTTCGCATTATGGAAGTATCGCGCGTATCCAAATAGATATTGTCCCCGAGAAATATGAAATAATCAGGTTTTTTCAACGCTGCGTTTTCCAATATCGATAAAGACTTATCCTGATGTCCGCACGAACCAAATGCAATTTTCAGATCCTGTGACCAGGAAATAGAGAAAAAAAACAAAAAATAGATTAGATTTCTCATCTTGATGTTGTGAAAGTAACGCACTTTTTGATTAACTTAAAGAAAATAACCTTAAAAATTTACAAACTTATGTTAGTCAAAACGTATTCAAGCACGGTATTCGGAATCAACGCTACCACCATTACAATCGAAGTCAATTTAGGAATTGGAATCAACTTTTATTTAGTCGGTTTGCCCGATAGCGCAGTAAAAGAGAGTCAGCAACGTATCAAAGCCGCCTTTAAAAATAATGACTTAAAATTCCCAGGAAGAGAAATTACGGTAAACATGGCTCCAGCTGATATTCGAAAAGAAGGTTCTGTTTTTGATTTACCCATTGCAATCGGTATTTTGGCGGTAAGCGAGCAGGTCAAAACCGATTTTTTGGATAAATATCTTCTGATTGGAGAGCTTTCACTCGATGGTTCCATTCAACCAACCAAAGGAATTCTGCCCATTGCCATTCAAGCAAAAAAAGAAGGTTACAAAGGAATCATCGTTCCGAAAGCAAATGCAGCCGAAGCAGCAGTCGTTCATGACCTAGAAGTCTATGGCGCTGAAAACATCTTGGAAGTCGTTTCCTTTTTGAATTCACAAGAAACAACCCTCCAAGTCGAAAAAATTGATGTCATTAATCAATTTGAGCGGATGATTGAAACATTTGATGTTGACTTCAAAGATGTTAAAGGTCAACTTAACATCAAGCGCGCGTTCGAAATAGCTGCTTCGGGCGGTCATAACGTAATTCTCATTGGTCCTCCTGGCGCTGGAAAATCGATGTTAGCAAAACGTCTTTCAACCATACTTCCACCGATGAGTTTGGAGGAGGCTCTAGAAACGACAAAAATTCACAGTGTTGCCGGAAAAGTAAAAGGTGAAATTGGTTTGATTACGCAACGACCTTTTCGAAAACCACATCATACGGTGTCTGACGTCGGCTTAATTGGTGGAGGAAGTTATCCACAGCCCGGAGAAATATCACTTGCTCACAATGGAGTTTTATTTCTAGATGAATTACCCGAATACAAACGTCAAGTGCTCGAAGTGCTTCGCCAACCATTGGAAGATCGAACGGTGAATATATCAAGAGCCCGATTTTCAGTTGATTACCCTGCCGGATTTATGCTAGTTGCCGCTATGAATCCCTGTCCGTGTGGCTATTTCAACCATCCCGAAAAAGACTGTGTTTGTTCACCAGGAACTGTTCAGCGCTATTTGAATAAAATCTCTGGGCCGCTATTGGATCGAATTGATATTCACATTGAAGTAACCCCGGTTTCATATGAAGAACTAACAAATTCAGTTCCTTCAGAAGGAAGCATCGAAATTCGAAAAAGAGTTGAATCAGCTAGAAACATTCAAAAAACAAGATATAAAAACAGGATTGGAATGCATTGCAATGCGCAAATGACCAAAAATGAATTTGATATACATTGTAAATTGGACGAATCAGGAAATCAAATTTTAAAAAAGGCAATGGATTCAATGGGGTTGTCCGCAAGAGCTTACGATCGTATATTAAAAGTTGCAAGAACCATTGCTGATTTGGATGAATCAAAAACAATTGAAGCTCCGCATTTGGCTGAAGCGATTCAATATAGAAGCTTGGATAAAAACAATTGGAGCTTGAATTAACCCATTTTAAAAAAATCAGTAATTTCAACGCAAAATCGAATATTATGAAAAAATTTATTCTATTCAACTTTGTTTGCATTTACTTTTTATCAAACGCTCAATACCAAGTTGGTCATACTACTATAACCTTCAATGATCCTGCAAGAACAGGAGGCTTTGGCTCTGGAGGAGGAGCCGGTCGACAAATACAAACAGAGATTTATTATCCCGCAACTACAGCGGGTGATAATGTGGCAGTAGCAACTGGTCCATTTCCTGTGATTACTTTTGGGCATGGTTTCGCTATGTCTTGGGATGCTTACACGAATATCTGGCAACATTATGTTAATCGTGGATATATTTTAGCTTTTCCTCGAACGGAAGGTGGATTAATTCCAGGACCTAGCCATGGCGATTTTGGAACAGATTTAAAGCAAGTTTCAGATAAAATCCTTGCGCTAAACACAAACGCAAGTTCTATTTTCAATGGTAAAATTCTTCAAAAAGCAGCCATTATGGGACATTCCATGGGGGGAGGCGCAAGTTTTTTAGCTGCTACTAATAACGCCAATATTGAAACCGTAATTGGATTAGCACCTGCAGAGACAAATCCATCTGCCATCTCAGCTGCATCAAATGTCTCAGTTTCTGCATTAGTTTTTTCAGGTAGCGCGGATGGAGTAACACCTCCAGCAGATCATCACATCCCAATTTATCAAGGATTGTCAAGCACATGCAAGAGTTTCGTTTCGATTACTGGTGGAGCGCATTGTTATTATGCCAACACAAACTTCAATTGTGATTTTGGTGAAAGTACCTCATCACCTAATATTTCGATTACGCGTGCAGCTCAACAGACAGCGACTTACTCAATTCTTGATCCTTGGTTGGATTTTAAATTGAAAGGGATTTGTAATGCTTACTCGGCGTTCATGTTAGCTATCGGCTCACAGCCAGGAACAGTAAATGAAACGATTTGTCCGTCAGTTCCAACTGTTTCAATTTCAGCGAATGGTATGACACTTAACTCGACTGCTGGTGGCACTCCGGTTGGTTACCAATGGTATTTAAACGGAACTTCGATTAATGGAGCTACATCAGCCACGTATCAAGCCACGCAAGATGGAGTATATTATTTGGAAGTCACATATGATTATGGATGTACGGTGAGCAACAACCAAACATTAGGATCTTCGGGTTTAAATGAATTGTTAATGCAAATCAAATTGTACCCTAATCCAGTAAAAGATCATTTGTTCATAGAATCAAATATGCAAATTGTTAACGTTAATATATTGGATATCAATGGCAGACGAATAACTGAAAAAATTAATGGTTCATCTTTCGAATCGATTGATATTTCCAATTTGAAAAAAGGAATTTATCTTGTTGAAATTACTGATGGAGTAAATAGTATCACTAAACGCTTTATCAAAGAATAATTTCGTAATTTCGGCAGAGCAATTTTGCCTTATTTCATGAAAAACATTTTTACAATCTTATTTTTCGGATTCTTCATTGGGCTCGGATTTTCTCAAGAATATTCGATTCGCGGTTTCGTTTACGACAAATCGAATGGAGAACCGGTCAGCGACATTAAAGTAAAGTTACTTCGAGCGGACAGTACAATTGCCGCGCAAGCAATGACTAACATCAGTGGTTTCTTTGCTATTCCAAAACTTTCGAAAGCAAAGTATATTTTAAAAATCGATGATTTCAAATACGCCCTTACCTATTTAACTGTTGAGTTGGTGGAAAAAAAATACATCAATGACGTTCGTTTTGACCTTTCTGTTCCTGATAAGTCGGTTGAATTGGGAACCATAACCATTACTGCCAAGAAGGAGAAAACTCAAATCGATAACGGAAAAATTACACTCGGCAAAAAGGAACTAGAGAAAATCCCCAGCTATGGTGCTGAAAATGATATCGTAGGAGGTATTTCTATTACGCCTGGTGTGATTACTACGGGAGACCAGGGTGGACAATTGTATGTTCGAGGTGGGACACCAATTCAAAACAAGATTTTATTAGATGGTATGACCATTTACAGTCCATTTCACTCAATTGGATTTTTCTCGGTATTTGAAACGGAATTGGTTAAAAGCATGGATATTTATACTGGAGGTTTTGATTCCCGTTATGGAGGAAGAATTTCATCCGTTATGGACATCACATATCGCGATGGAAACAAGCAAAAATTTGGAGGTAAAGTTTCAGCATCACCATTCCTGGCCAAATTAGTTTTGGAAGGTCCCATCGGTAAAAAGAAAGGAGATGAGCCAAGGTCTGGTTCCTACATTTTTTCTGTTAAACATAGTTTATTGGATTATACCTCTAAAAGCCTTTACCCAAAAGTAAATGAAGGAAATGGTCTGCCGTTTAACTTTACCGATTTATATGGTAAAATAACATTTAGTGCAGATGGTGGTTCGAAATTTAGTGCATTTGGATTTCACAACCAAGATTCAGTCAATTACGATGTTGCTAATTTAAGTTGGCAAGCTTCAGGAGGCGGTGTGAATTTCCTATTGGTTCCCAGCGGTTCACCTATTTTCATCCGCGGGCACGTGAATGGAAGTAATTATCAAACATCGTTTACCGAAGTTGAACAACAACCAAGATTTTCTAAAATTGGTGGGTTTGATTTAGGTTTTGATTTCTCTTACTTCTTGAAAAATGAAGGAGAAATGAATTACGGTTTCAATTTGAGTGGATTCAATACACAATTCGTAACATACAACGAAGCAAAAACTAAAATTGAAGCAGAAAATTTTACAACAGAAATTGGTGCCTATTACAACTACAGAAAAGTTACCAGAAGATGGGTTTTCCAAATAGGAATACGTGGTCAATTATACGCCTCTCTTGCCACTTTTTCGCCTGAACCAAGACTAGGTTTGAAATACAATGCATCTGAAAATCTAAGATTTAAGTTCTCAGGAGGACGATATTCACAAAATTTCACCTCAGCTTCTTCAGATAAGGATGTCGTAAATCTATTCAATGGTTTGTTATCAGCCCCAACGAATGTTCAAGAGCAATTTATCAATGAATTCAACATTGCAAAACAAACAAAAAATGGACTTCAATATGCGTGGCACGCGATACTCGGTGCTGAATACGATTTAGGAAAAAGTATAACATTAACTTTGGAAGGTTACTACAAATATTTCTCCCAGTTAAGCAACATTAACCAAAACAAATTGTACAACGATATCGCCCAATTTGACAACATCGATGACGTTTTCAAAAAGGATTTCATCATTGAGTCAGGGCAATCTTTTGGATTTGATGTTTTGGCAAAATACAACAAAGACAGATTGTTTTTATGGGGAGTATATTCCTACGGTTATAATACAAGATGGGATGGTTTCCAAAGTTATTTTCCTGTTTTTGACAGAAGACATAACATCAATTTAGTTGCCTCATATGCGTTCGGAAAGAAAAAAGACATTGAAGCTAACATACGTTGGAATCTTGGATCTGGTTTACCATTTACACCGACTGCAGGAAACTACCAAGCGGAAACATTTTCAAATGGATTAACTACAGATTACGTTACCAACAACCCAAGCACCATTTCTACAATTCTTGGAGGTTTCAACTCACAACGTTTACCTTCATATCACCGATTAGACGTTACCATGAAAAAGCAATTTAACTTTAAAAACAAAGATGTTTTAGAACTTGTTGCGAGTGTTACGAATGCTTACAACAGAAACAACATTTTTTACGTCAACAGAACTACATCTAAGAAAATTTATCAATTCCCAATACTACCAAGTTTTGGGTTGAGTTATAAATTTTAAGTATGGCGAAACTTGCTCCTTTCAAAGCTATTCGGCCGGTTCGCGATAAGGTGCATTTAGTTGCAACAAGACCATATTATTCGTACAAAAAAAATGTGCTAAAGGCCAAGTTAGAAGACAATCCGTTTACCTTTCTAAGAATTATAAATCCAGAGTTCAATAACGAGGTAAAAACGAAACCCAATTCGGATGAACGCTTCCAACTTGTCAAATCGAAATACAATGAATTCATTGATGCGGGAATATTGATTCAAGATGAAAGTCCAAGACTTTACATTTATCGTCAAACGGACAATGGTCACGCTTACACAGGAATAGTTGCTGGGGCGAGCATTGAGGAATACCGAAACGATTTAATAAAAAAACACGAAGCGACACTTACTTCACGAGAAGCCATGTTTACCAGATATTTGGATATCGTTGGTTACAATGCAGAACCAGTGCTATTAAGTTATCAAGGCGGGCAACAAATTGAAGAACTTCTGAACCAATTTACTTCGGTTCGTCCAGAATATGAATTTACCACAACGGATCGTATTACTCATGAATTATGGGTTCTATCTGAAAATGATACGTTAATATTACAAAATGCCTTCGAAGATGTAGAGGCTACATACATTGCAGATGGACATCACAGATCGGCGTCGTCAGCAAGATTATTTACTGAACGTCTCAACTCTGGTAAAACGGTGAACGGCAATGTCAGTTCTTTCCTAGCATTTTTTGTTGAGGAATCACGTTTGAAAATATTGGAATTTAATCGTTTGGTAAAAACATTGAATGGATATTCTTCAGAAACCTTTCTTTATGCTTTGAGGGCACTAGGACAAGTAAAAGAAATTCCAAAGGCAGAAAAACCGCAAGAAGAACATCAAATTCATCTGTGCGTCAAAAGTAAATGGTATGAGTTTACCATTGATTCATATCTAATTGATAAAGATCACCCTGTTAAATCGCTTGATTCAGATTTACTTACAGAATTGATTTTAAAACCCTTATTGGGAATTGAAGATCTGAAAACGAGTGACCAAATAGAATTTCTTCCTGGAAATGAATCATTTTCGAGTATAGAGGAAAAAATTGATTCTGGTAAATTTGAGATTGGTTTTGTTTTATTTCCTGCGACCATCGACCAGGTCAAACGAGTAGCGGATAACCAAATGAACATGCCTCCGAAATCAACTTGGGTGGAACCGAAGCTTCGCAGTGGTTTAACGATTTACAACATCAACGAATGATTACTGAAAATCTATCTGAATTAAAGAAAACCATTCCAGATCACGTTTGCCTTGTTGCTGTTTCAAAAACAAAACCTGTTTCAGATTTAATGATTGCGTATGATGCTGGTCAAAGACACTTTGGAGAAAACAAAGTTCAGGAAATGTGCGAAAAACAAGCTGTCATGCCAAATGACATTTGTTGGCACTTAATTGGCCACTTGCAGTCGAATAAAGTCAAATACATTGCTCCTTTCGTTCATCTGATTCATTCTGTTGATAGTTTGAAATTACTCCTTGAAATCGACAAACAAGCAAAAAAAAATAACCGCGTAATATCAATTCTTTTGCAGTTTCACATTGCTCAGGAGGAGACCAAATTCGGTTTGGATCGAAATGAAGCCATTGAACTATTAAATTCTAATGAATTCAAAGCGTGTCAAAATATTCAAATTATCGGTGTTATGGGCATGGCTTCATTCGTTGAAGACCGCAATCAAGTAAGATCTGAATTTAAAATTTTGAAGTCTCATTTTGATTTTTTGAAAGAAAAATTCTTCGCTACAGATTCTTATTTTAAAGAAATATCGATGGGAATGAGTGGAGATTATTCCATAGCAATCGAAGAGGGAAGCTCGATTGTGCGGGTCGGAAGCTCGATTTTCGGAGGTAGATAAATTTA
>VGML01000072.1 GCA_016866415.1 Bacteroidota bacterium
ATAATTTCCAACAAGCAGATACGGGAACGAAAATGGTTCATTTGGGTAAAAATACGAAAAGCACAATTATTTCGAAAGGAATTTCTGCTGGAAAATCTCAGAATTCGTATAGAGGCCTTGTTCAAATTCATAAAAATGCGAACAACGCTAGAAATTTTTCTCAGTGCGATTCTTTGTTGATGACTGATCAGTGCGGGGCGCATACCTTTCCCTACATCGAATGTAAAAACCCGTCTGCGAAAATTGAACACGAAGCAACGACTTCCAAGATTGGTGAAGATCAGTTGTTTTATTGTATGCAACGGGGAATTAGCGAAGAAAAAGCGATTAGCCTGATTGTAAATGGATATTGTAAAGAGGTTTTGAATCAATTACCGATGGAATTTGCTGTTGAAGCGCAGAAATTGTTGGCGATTAGTTTGGAGGGTAGTGTTGGTTAGAAAAAAGTTAAAAGATAAAAGTTGAGAGTTAATTTCTCCCCTTGCCTGTCCGCCGGCAGGTGGAAGGGGAGATTAAGTCTGACGACTCTGACGAGTATCAGACTCCGTCAGAGAGGGGTGACAGAAATAAATTTATAGTAAACAAATATCATCCCCCTAAGCCCTTTTCAAAGGGGGAAGTAGACTCAATAAAATAAGTAATAAGTTGAAAATGATAAAAATTAAAAACTTACACGCAAACATTGAAGGGAAAGAAATCCTTAGAGGATTGAATCTTGAAGTTAAGGCTGGAGAGGTGCATGCGATAATGGGTCCGAATGGCGCTGGAAAAAGCACGTTAGCAAGTATTTTAGCTGGTCGGGAAGAATATGAAATTACAGATGGATCGATTGACTTTGACGGTAAAGATTTAATGGAACTTTCAACGGAGGATCGCGCAAGAGAAGGATTGTTTTTGGCGTTCCAATATCCGGTAGAAATTCCAGGGGTTTCAAATGTTAATTTCCTAAGAACCGCGTTAAACGAGATTCGTGAATACAAAGGTCAAGAGCCAATTTCAGCAAAAGATTTCATGACGATGGTTCGCGAAAAATCTGCAATTGTTGAATTGGATAGTAAATTGGCTTCGAGAGCAGTTAACGAAGGTTTTTCCGGTGGAGAGAAGAAGCGAAATGAAATTTTCCAAATGGCTATGCTTGAACCGAAATTGGCAATTCTCGATGAAACGGATTCAGGTCTCGACATTGACGCACTTCGAATTGTAGCCAATGGGGTTAATAAGTTGAAATCACCTAATAATGCTACCATTGTCATTACACATTACCAACGTTTATTGGATTATATCGTTCCAGATTTTGTTCATGTGCTTTACAACGGACAAATTGTGAAAACTGGTTCAAAAGAATTAGCCTTGGAATTGGAAGAAAAAGGATACGATTGGATTAAGGACGAATTAGCTGTTTAATTTCAAAATTATGCAAGAGATTGTATCACCAACAAATACGAAATTAAGCCAGTTTCGATCGGGCTTGAAACCGACTTCAATTTTATTCTCGAAGGAAACTTTAGAGGAAGCCAATCAATTACTTGAAAAAAGAGATTTCCCGACAACTCGAGAAGAATCTTGGAAATATACGCGCTTGACTAAATTGGCGAACACAACTTTTTCAGGTTCTGTCTCATCGAATAATTTCGATATTCCATTCGTTCATGCAGATTCCTATCGTTTCATATTTACGAATGGTCAATTAACCGAATTTAATGACGGGGTGAATGCTAGGTCCGTTAAGGATGTCCGAGAAAATAATCTTAATAATATCAGTCTTAAAAATCACTTTTTCGAGGCTATAAATCTGGCTTTTGCTGAAGATGGACTTTTCATAGAAATTGAAGCGAATCAAAAACTTGAAAAACCAATTGAAATCGTTCACGTTTCGAATGGAAATAAAATCACCAATTTGCGTCATGTTTTTCGGGTAGGGCGTCATGCGAAAGCTGAGATTACAATGACTTATGTGAGTTCTGACGAAAGTAATGGTTTCTTAAACGTTGTTTCAAACATAGCATTGGAGGATGGAGCTTATTTGACCATCAATAAATTGCAAACTGAATCAGGAACCGATTTTCATTTTTCAAGAGAAGCTGTAAAACAAGAGAAAAATTCAAATTTTACGCTTAATACATTGACATTCAATGGAAATTTCGTTCGAAATGATGTAAATGTATTCGTGAACGGACAGAATGCTGAAACGAATTTAAACGGAGCTTATTTAGTAAAAAATAATCAATTAGTTGATAACCATACGATTGTTGATCATTTAGTTGCGAATTGTCAGTCGAATGAATTATACAAAGGTGTTCTTTACGGTAAATCAACAGCTGTGTTCAATGGAAAAGTGTTTGTTCGACCTGATGCTCAAAAAATTAATGCGTTTCAATCGAATGGTAATGTACTTTTGAGTGATGACGCTTCGGTAAATTCAAAACCAGAATTGGAAATTTATGCGGATGATGTTAAATGTTCCCATGGTTCAACAACAGGTCAATTAGATGAAAATGCAGTTTTTTATTTAAGAGCTAGAGGGCTTTCTGAAAAGTCTGCCAAAGAATTGCTCGTTTCTGCTTTCATTTCGGATGTCTTGAATAAAATCGAAAATGAGGAAGTATTGAACTTCACTCATTCTTATTTGAACAAAGAATTCGGTTGGAATATTTAGAGAGCTCTAAAATCCAAGTTCTTAAAGTGATTTCGTTCGTCCACCATCAACAGGGAGGTTAATTCCATTGATGTATGACGCTTCTGGTGAAGCCAAAAAGGCAATTGCTGCTGCGACTTCTTCTGGTTGAGCGATGCGTTTCATCGGTGATTCTTCAGCCATTTCTTGGAAAATATCGGAAATCGTTTCACCCGTTTTTTCAGATTTTGCCTCAGCGATACCTTGAAGACGAATTGTGTTGGTTGCACCAGGAAGAACGTTGTTTACAGTAATGCCATATTGTCCAAGTTCATTAGCTAAAGTTTTACTCCAACTCGCAACCGCTCCTCTAATAGTATTTGAAACACCTAGATTAGGTAAGGGCTGTTTAACTGACGTTGAAATTACATTAATAATTCTTCCGTAACCTGATTCTATCATTCCAGGATATAGCGCTTGAACTAATATATGATTACAAATCAAATGTTGGTTGAAGGTATTGATAAATTCTTCCGTTGTCGCGTCTTTGATTGGTCCGCCTTTCGGTCCTCCCGTGTTATTTACAAGAATATTCACTTTATTTCCTTTAGCTACAAACTCAGATATGATATTTTTCAACTCTTCTGGTTTGGAAAAATCGGCAACGAGATAAGTATGTTTTTGATTCCCCGAAAAGGGAAGTTTCTGAAGAGCTTCTTTAAGTTTTACCTCATTTCGGGCAATTAAGACAACATTTGCTCCCATTTCTGCCAATTTGATCGCAGTTGATTTTCCAATACCTTGCGTACTTCCACATACCAAAGCGGTTTTATTTTGAAGAAACTGAGTGATTTCCATTTATTTGAATCTTTTTGTTTCAAAGATAATTGTATTCAACAAATTTTGATCTTTAGTTTATCAATGTATTTTTTAATAAAATCTATTTAAATTAAACAAAATACGTAATTTTCTGCTTATCAAAAAATTAAAGTTATGATTAAGGTCATCGAAATTTCATTTTTTCTCATTTTAGCTATTTCGATTACGAGTTGTAAAAAGAAAAATATCCAACCCCAACCTAATCCAACTCCCATTGTTCAAGATACTACTGGAGGAAATACAAATAGTGATACATTATCTAAACTAGTCATCAATCTTAGTGGAATGCAAAACACGAATGGGAAAGTGAATGTCGCACTATTCAATAGTTCCGCAAGTTTCAATGACCCCAATCAAGCATACCGAGAGTTGTTTTTAGTCTGTACAGGAAGCAGTATGACCATTTCACTTGATAGTATTATTCCAGGAGATTATGCTTTTGCAATCTTCCACGACGAAAATGACAATCAGAATTTAGATCAAAATTTATTTGGTATTCCAACAGAGGGATTTGCATTTTCAAATAATGCGATGGGATCTTTTGGTCCTCCTAGTTGGTCTCAAGCAAAATTTTCAATTCCGAAATCAAGCATTGTAGGTCAAAATATAGAATTGAATTTTTATTAAGTTGAAGACTTTTTTAATTAATATTCGTTTTGTTTTCGAAGTTCTCTTTGTTTTTTAATACGCTTTTTATCATACTTATTCATTTCATTACCAATAGCATCTGCAGCAATTCTAAATCCGATTCGACAAGAAGCCTCATCCTTATTATAAACTTGGGAATTTTTCAAGACCAGATAATGAGCTTCGTCGTGCCAACTTCCTCCTTTAACCAATCGGTAATTATTTTTTAGATTGGAACTAGGATAACTGAACGGGTTTTCTGCTCTTTTTAAGGCCGATGCATTTTGTTTGTATCTGGTAAAGGCTGGGTAGAGTTTCCATGTGAAAAAATCATATGGTTCTTTGGTTTCGATAAAATCGTATTTACCAGAACTTATATTATAAATTTTAATGTAATTATTTCTTCTTGAGGGAATCTCCTCTAATAAATGGACTCCGTCTATGACATCTTTAGGACCTTTTTCTGATTTAACAGAATCTTTCGTAATGGATTTTTTCGGATTATTTAGTTCATCAATTTTTAATTTGTATGATTCATCTATCGAATTTAAGGCAAGGAATTTTTTCTTTACATCTTCAAAAGAGTCTTCGGCAAATACTTGATAAAAGTCCAAACGTTTTTTTATCAAATTTTTATGGTTTTCACTGTCTTTTTCTACTAAAAAAGTAGAATCGGTGTAGGGGTCAGTTATGTAAATAACTGTTTTCGAAGTGTCTTTGCTTTTGATGAAATCATTTCTTTGAAAATACCATAAGTAATCGTTATAGAAATTCCCCAATTCAGGCGTTGTATTAACCCATTCCGCTGCATTTCCATACATGCAATAGAGTCCATTGAAATTTGGTTCGTAACTTTTTACTTTACACAAATATTGAATTCCATCATCTTGAAAAGATTTAATGTATAATCCAGAATTTAATTGAATAGGACCAAAATTAGCTTGATAGTTACCATTTGAATTGATTTGGTATCCATTTGTAATAGGTAATAACCTATTCCATTTATATTCATTTATAATAACATAATTCATGGCAGCTCTTTCCCATTCTTTCTCATTTGGCAAGCGAAATTTAAGTGTTGGATCGTAATTCTTTTTTGAAGTTTTACCTGCCTCATAATGATACATCATGGTTCTCCAAATACAATATGCTTTAGCCTGTTCAAAAGTTAAACCAACGATAGGAAAATTTTTATAATACTCTGCCCAAAAATAATTTTCTTGTGTACTATTGTTCATGTGCATTTCCTTTTCCCAAAGCGAAGTATCTGGATAAACACGGATTCTATTTTTTGTTCCATCCTCATCGTAATAGTCAAAAAACAATAAACGAACATCTAATTCTTTTCTTTTATAATAAAAACGTTCAGATTCATTAGAGTACATGTCACTAATTAAGAAATTTACTTCAGGGTCTTCATAATCCAATTTTTTACTCCAATTCAACATGAAATAGTTTCCTTTTTTATCTTTTTTCCCACTATTGAATGTTACATTTTTTATCCATTTTTTTTGATCTTCTTCAGAACATCTCCTTACAATTTTTTCTCGAGCAATAGAATCCCTAACCCAATTTACAAACTCCCGATATTCGCCATTTGTGACTTCGTGATCCGAGATGTAAAAAGGTTTTACATTTGGGTGAATGCTAAAGTCATTGTTAAAAAAATAGGTAGTATCATTTTTAGATAGATTAGAAACGTCTCGACTCAAATAGCTAACGGGAAGTGAGTCAATATAACTCATTCCATCAAAATATTTATTTTTTAGTTGAACTTTACCCTCTCCAATTATTGGAAAAGTTTCGTTTTTGACACATCGCACCGCGAAACCATCTCCTTCAAAACCATCATGTGATGAGCCCGATTGAAGTTTTTTAAAGTCAATACCACCTATAAAAGATAATAAATAATCGTCAAAACTCTCTGTGCTTTGGAATTGATAGTATGAATCATCACGCAAAAAAATGATATCATCAATTTTGTTAGTCCAGAAGTAAGCTATTTCCCCTAATTCTTTAAATTTTGATTCGATATAACCGCTAGGCTGAGCGTTAAATCCTGAAATACCCATACCAGTTACATTACTCTTCCAGTTTGAGGTACTCATCAATAACAATTCTGTGGATGTACTGTATGGATATTTTGAGTTTACAGATTTTTCTAGTGTCTGCCAATCCTCCAAACTTGGGATTTTCCATCCTTCGGGAGCAAGTCCTCTTGGGTCATTTACAGCATACCAATTATAGAGTTTTCCATAGGTTTTACCATTGAGTGTATCGAAATTATAGTAACACCAAGCAGGTCGCTTTTCATTATTGGCCATTTCCCATTCTTCAAGTGATTTTGCTTCCGGTATTTTTTCTCCATTTTTAAAATGATCTGTATTTAAATTTTCAGCCATCCATTTTTGTGAGCCAATGTTAACGGATTTTGAATCGGCTTCTTTCGCTTTAACACTTTTTTCTTTTTGTGCAAATGAATAAAAACCAATTAAAGCAGAAAAAAATAAAAGAAGAGATTTTATTTTCATAAGTGATTTATATAATGACAGTTTTTTTAATGCTAATATTCCATTTCAAATGGTTTTTCAATAGCTAATTTTTTTCCGTTTCTGTAGAACTCCAGAGTTATTGGAGCAATGGGTGCCCATTGAAGTAATGAAGTAACTACTACAGCATTCGAGGAAAAAAAAGATGACTCAAATTGACAATCGTTCGAGTTAAACAAGCTTTTGTTTTTTTCAACTTTAAACTGGTCTGGAGTCAAGTAAACTTTCTTATCTGGTTCTGTTTCAAAAATAGTACTTGCTTTAATTTCACAATCTGTACAACCAATTAATGAAATAACTTGTGGTTGATTGTAAAACAACTTATTCTCATTACCAGGTTTTGAATTTAATGATAAACCTAAGTATTCATAATTCATTATATTTTGGTCACTAGTTTTACCCTTTTTTCCTTTTTGAGAAAACAAAGTAAATGGAATTATAAATAAAATGACTACTATTCTTGAGTTCAATATTTTTTTCATTTTAACGATTTTAATTAAAACAATCAAATTTATTCAAACATTCTAAATTAAAGCAATGTTTTTATTTCATTTCGATTTAGTTTGACAATTAATCTCTATGCAACTTTACAAAATTTATATAGATATAAATGTATTGATTTTCAGCATAAATGGAATGACACGAGAAAAGACCTGGTAAATTTCCTGACTTAAATTCCATATTTTGAACGCGTTTATGGCCAGAGGACTTTTCCCAACTTTCAATTGCCAACTTTGCAATGTCATTATAATTTGTAAATGAACCGAGACTTCTGAACGCATTTTCCCACGTATCAAGCCAAGGCAAACCAGATGAATGTCGTTTCACTTCTCCACCTAATGTTGATTCAGCCTCAGAAACAATCATTTCTCTTAAAATAGGATGTTTCCATCTTTCTGTTATTTTTGGATGATAAAACCTACCTGATTGAGCAACTTCTAGGCAATTTGTGTAGGATAAACTATCAAACACAACTTGTGAAAAGACTAACGTATCTAATCCTTTGAATCTTCTAAATTCATTAAATCTTCTCAATAAAACCTTATTCATTATATCTGAATTGAAATTCCCCTTTGTTATTTTCACATTGGGGTTAGTTACTTTTTCATCCAAATAATAGTTGTAATTACTTTTTGGTACGTAAGTCGGATTAACTTTCTTTTCTTCTTTGACTTCCTGTTCTCCTTTGATACATCGAACTGAAAATCCATGGTTTTTGTCATGGGCGTATTTTGAAATTTCACCTTCTGGAAAATCGAAGTAACGATAAAACGCTGTTGTTTCATCTTTAGTCGTAGCGCTCCAAAATAAAGCATTGTCTTGTATGAAACCAAAGTCACCAAAGTCAAATCTTAAACCACCAGGTTGAATTGATAGACCTATTTCATCATTTCCGGCTCGGGAGTTATTCCAATTTGATGATGATTTTAATTTCTTATTTGCAATTTTACTACCACCAAGAGAATTAATTAATTTAGTCCAGTCTTCATCTGTTGTGATACGCCAACCTTCAGGAGCAAGACAACGTGGATCATTAATCGCATACCAATTGTAAAGTTTTCCAAATGTAGCTTCATTTTTAGGGTCATTATTATAGTAGCACCAAGCAGCCTGTTTTTTTGTCCAGCCTTCTTCCAATCTTCGGTAGTTCTTGCTTCGGGAATTGGATCACCATTTCTAAATGTCGAAACATTTAAATTTTCAGCCATCCATTTTTGTGAGCCAATGTTTACGGTTTGATATTTCTTACCATTTCTGCTATCAATCAAATTTGCATTCTCTTGATTGAAAACAAAAAAACAAACCAGTTGAAAAAGTAATAAAACTTTATATTTCATTGAAGGATGACTTTATGATTCATCAAATTTAAAATATTAACACAACTTTACAGGTAGGTTACATGAATAACTTAAATTGAAAAAATGGATATTAAAGTGAAATTATTTCTTGTTCCCCCTTCTTTTTTCCAACCATGTCGGGATGTTTTTCGAAGGTTTTTTTTCTTCCTCACCTAATAGTTTTTTGATTAAATCAGGTCGTTTCGCTTTTTCAAGTCGCTGTTTAATCCAACTTTGGTTTTCACGTTTATACCAAAAAAAGAAGCGATTTTGATTCAATTTTTCTTCTCGCGTCTTGACCGTTTTTACCGGTTTCAAAGTATATGGGTGAACGCCAGAATAATAGATTACCTCTGCCACGGTCATGGGCGTTGGTGTGAAATCCTGAACTTGCTCTAATTGAAAGCCCATGTCTTTTGTTTCCGCGGCTAGATTTGCCATGTCTTCCTCTTCACAACCAGGATGTGAAGAAATGAAATAGGGAATTAGTTGTTGTTTCAAATTATGCTTCTCCGAAATCTCATCGTACTTTTCCTTGAATTTATGAAAATACTTGAATGAGGGTTTACGCATTACACGTAATGTCGCATCAGAAGTATGTTCAGGCGCTACCTTCAGACGACCGCTAACATGTCTTGTAACAACTTGTTCAATGTATTCATCGTGGTTGCCGTCCTCGTTGTTTTTATTGAAATCGTCAACAAGCAGATCATAACGTATGCCTGATCCAACGAAAGCTTTTTTGACTTTTGGATTAGCATCTACTTTGCGATAAAGCTCGGTCAATGGTTTGTGAGAGGTGTCCAAATTATTGCAAATCACAGGGTGAATGCAGCTAGGAGATGAACATCTAGCACAAATGGCTTCATCTTTTCCTTTCATTTTGTACATATTTGCAGAGGGGCCTCCTAAATCTGAAATATATCCTCTAAATTCTGGGTGTTTTGTAACTTCTTCAACCTCTGCTAAAATAGATTTTTCACTTCTCGAGGCGATGAATTTTCCTTGATGTGCTGAG
>VGML01000073.1 GCA_016866415.1 Bacteroidota bacterium
TCACTCCTAATTTTTCCTTTTTTCCAAAAGCTTGGGCAAAACGAAAGTTACCTTCGATTAAATTTCTGCTACCAGTTTTCAATTCAGCTGACACTCCTTGAAATCGGAAAGGGTCTTTTGATAACATATTTACCACACCCTGAAAGGCATTAGCGCCATAAAGCGCAGAGGCTGGTCCAGTTATAACCTCAACGCTCTGAAGATCCAAAGGATTTGCTCCAACTAAATTTCCAACAGGAAAGTTCAATCCAGGAGCTTGGTTATCCATTCCATCAACAAACTGCACAACGCGAACAGGAGCAGTGGTGTTAAATCCACGCATATTTATGGCCTGAAAGCCAGCACTTGAGGTAGAGATATCTACCCCTTTAAGATTTTTAAACCCTTCATAAAAATTACCACTTGAGGTTCCTAGAATTTCTTTAGCTGAAAGTTTTTGAATGCTCACAGGAGCTTCAAAGATTTTCTCTGAAATACGAGAGCTTGAGACTACTACTTCATTTAATATTTTGACTAAAGGCTTGATAAGGAATAAAAGGGTAGTAGTTGATTTATCTACTGTGAACTCAGTTTCGTTGTAGCTATCTGCCCTAACTATCATTGTGTAGTTTGTAATGCCTCCGGAAAAATCTAAGTCTAAGGAAAAGTTTCCGTCCAAATCTGTTTGAACTCCTTTAGTCGTTGATTTGATAATTATCTTGGCTAGAGGAATCCCTGTTTTAGAGGAGAAATCTTGTACTTTTCCATTAAATTTAACTTGCTGATTGAAAGCAACGAAACTGAAAAAAAAGGTAGAAAATAATATTGAAAATTTCATAGAATTATATTTAGAGGTTAAATATAAGTTTTTTTACCTTTCAAAAAAGTGTTTTTAATCATATTTTAATTATGTATAATCAATGTATATTGCGATTTGATACAAAAAAGTGCTATTAAATTCTCGAAAAAGCAAAATAAGACATTCAAACCAAAACTAAATTTATTTAATTTACTTAAAAATTTGAGATTTAGTTATCATAAATTTAACAATATGAAGCAATCATTCAAAGTAAAAAAGTTAATCGTTAATTATCTGTCAATTTTTTTAATAATTTGTCTGCTTTCTATTTTAGGATTTACTGTTTATTCGATTTTTACACCTGAAACTTTTACATTAGTTTACATCGTTTTTGTTTTATTTACAGGAACACCCACTATCGGTTTTTATGCCGGTTTTTTGTCTATGACGATGTTGAATTCAGAGTAAGCTCTTTTACAGATCACTTAATTTTAGAAATTGGGACTTTGTTGTTTTACTTTTTTACTTGTTTGATGAATTATAATTTTGATTTATATTATTTTTGAAATTAAACATGTTTTAAGATTTGGCAAATAACCAACGCCTTATTTGAGTTATGAGGTCAATATCGAAGTAATATGTAAAAATTAAAAGGGCCTCGATTCATTCGAAGCCCTTTTAATTTTTTCGATACAAGTATTTCTTATTTCAGAACTTTGAAACTAACTCGACGGTTCTTAGCGTCTTGAATCTCCTGATCATCATTCTCGCTATCTATTTTAGGATTGTCAACATCAGCTCCATTATTTTTTTCAATTAATCTTGCAGCGTCAATTCCTTGCGAGACGAAATATTTTATTACTGCAGCGGTGCGCTTTCTGTCCATGTCTTCGTAATCATTTTTCTCATCTCCTTTTATTTCTGTAGCTTTAATTTCAGCCGCTTTATCCTCTGTAGCATCATTATTTCCTTGAACTTCTACGCGAATAGCAGAATTGGCTTTCATTTCTTCAATAACCAAATTCATCATTTCTTTTGCATTTTCTGTAAATGATGCTTTACCAAATCTGAAATAAACGTCATATAAACCAATCTTATCAGCTACCGACATCTTTTCTGTAACCTCTGGATTGTTTGTATAAATTAGTGTCGAATATGTTGCATCAGATTTTTGAGGATTAGCATTGTAACATGGACAATCTTCAGGCTTAGATACTAAACTAATGATTACATTATCAACGTAATAATATGCATGAGGAAGCTGATCAATCTGGCTTTCCTTTGGTTTTTTAACTTGTGTAAACTGAGTACTCTCATTTCTATCAAAATTTCCAATAGTTATGAATTTTTCATCACCTTTTGCAGTGTAAATATTACAAACTTTTTCCCATCCATAAAAACCTGTATAAATTTTATTTCCTTGACCCTTCATTATTTTTTCGGCAGTAAATATTGGATCTGATCCGCCACTTGCAGGTAACTCTTTCGAGAAATGTGCTGCAATATTGTTTACTGCAAATTTTGATGATTCTGATAGAGACACTGAAAACTCAACACAATATGTCAATCCTTTTTTCAATGTTTGTTGTTCTTTACCTTTCTTAATTGGGATTGTTATGTATGTTCGCTCTCTGGAAGCTTTACCTGGCTTATAAAAATAGACACCTGCATAATTTTCTCCACCTCCATCTTTAATTGGATCTTCAACACCCATTGCATTCTCGGGAATTCCAGCGTCGCCTGAACTTGATTTAGAAAATAAATCTGCTTTCGTTTCTGTTGGAGAACTCACCCCACCTTCCACCAATTCAATTGAACCCAATTCAGCAGGTTTTTCTTTATCTACGGTTGACTCAAAACCCTGCCTAAAGATTTCTCTCAACGAGCTCTTTTGAGATAATGATGTATTAACAGAAACAATTGCCATTAAAGCAAATGATACAATCACAAATTTTACGTAATTAGATTTCATAATTCTTAACAGTTTTAATAAATACTTTTACCTTTTTAGGATCAATATCCGGATATACTCCGTGACCCAAATTTACAATATGTCTTCGACTTTCAAACGAATTTAGCAATTTAATTGTCTCTTTTTCAATAACAACATCAGAACCGTATAACACACACGGATCTAAATTACCTTGCAAGGTCTTTGATTCACCAACTAATTGCCGAGTTTCAGAAATGCTCATATTCCAATCCAAACCCAGTGTTGTACAATTTAAATGAGCCAAATCTTGTAGAGAAGCAATTGCACCTTTTGAAAATACTGTTAATGGAGCTTCTGAAAGCGAATCAACTATTTTTGCAATGTATTTCAATCCGAATTCCGTATATTGTTCCTTTCCCAAAATTCCAGCCCACGAATCAAATAACTGTAAAGCATCTGCTCCTGCGACCAATTGAGACTTCAAATACTGAATCGTCACGTCTGTTATTCGACTTAACAATTCATGTGCCAAAACTGGATTTGTGTATAGAAGTTTACGTGATTCGGAAAAAGTTTTTGAACCTCTACCTTCCACCATGTAGCAAAAAATTGTCCACGGTGCACCGGCAAAACCAATTAAAGGAACACGACCATTCAATTCCCTTTTGGTAATTTTCAAGGCTTCGAGAACATAAGCTAAACGTTCCTCAACATTAATGTTTTGATCAAGCAAATTAAGTTGCTCCTCTGAACGAATTGTTTTTTCGAACCAAGGGCCTTTGTGTTCAATCATTTCGTAGGGTAAACCCATCGCTTCAGGAACGACTAAGATATCCGAAAAAATAATTGCCGCATCCACATCCAAGAGATCAACAGGCTGAATCGTAACCTCAGCGGCATATTCAGGAGTTTCAACTAATTCTTTAAATCCAGATAATTTTGATCTCACCGCGCGGTATTCAGGAAGAATTCTACCTGCTTGCCTCATCAACCAAACGGGATATCGTTCAATCGGTTCCCCGCGATGTGCCCTTAAAAAAAGGTCATTTTTTAATTCCATGGTTTGCAAAGGTAAAAATTCGTTATAATAACTTACCAATCAATTTCGGGCTTTTCCAACATTAGTAGAAATTCATTCGATTTACTAAAGTGTTTACAACCGAAGAAACCACGGTAAGCAGAAAGTGGAGATGGATGAACCGACTTCAAAATCAAGTGTTTCGACTTATCAATCATAAATTCTTTTACAATCGCCTTAGATCCCCAAAGCATAAAAACAACCCCTTCTTTTTCAGAATTTATTTTCTGAATAACAGCATCGGTAAAGTTTTCCCATCCCAATCCATTATGACTATCTGGTTTGCCCTCCTCAACGGTTAAAACTGTATTTAATAGTAAAACACCTTGTTTTGCCCAACGTTCTAAGTTTCCATTGGAAGGAAATGATTTCCCTAAATCGCTTTGAATTTCCTTAAAAATATTAGTCAAACTTTTTGGAAAGGGACGAACATATGGTTCAACTGAAAAACTCAAACCATGCGCATGTCCTCTCGTTGGATAGGGATCTTGTCCTAGAATGACCACCTTAAGCTCATCGAACGGGCATAAATCGAAGGCACGAAAAATTTGATTTGATTTTGGAAAAATAATACCTTTTTTTTCACTGTAAAGCCTTTTTAAACCAACTGTTAATTGAATAAAATAAGGTTTGGTAAATTCATCGTTCAGGATTTCTTTCCAGGATGAATGAAAAGTAACATCCATAGCGATCAAATTCTATTCAATTCTTCCTTTATAAAATCAGCAAGAGATTTTAAATAACTTTCAGAAAAATCAAATTTCACATTTGCGGTTTCATAGATTTCAGGAATACTTTTGGTGTATCCCAATTTCAATGCGTCTTTATAGTTTTCAACCGCGAGACCGAAGTTTTCTAAGCTATTTTTCCAAACACCTAAGGCTCCCAATTGAGCTATTCCATATTCGATATAGTAAAAAGGAACTTCAAATAAGTGCATTTGACGTTGCCAGGAGGTTTCCAACATATCATCATAGCCAGTCCAATCAGTTAGACCGGTTCCATAATCAGAACTTAATTTCTTCCAATAAGCATATCGCTCTTCAATAGAATGATTTACATTCTCATAAACCCAATGTTGGAATGCATCAATATGAGCAATCCAAGGTAATATTTTTAGGATACCTTCCAATTGCTCGCGCTTCGCACGATTTAAATCATCCTGATTTGCGTAAAATAAATCCCAGTAATTCATGGTCAACATTTCCATTGACATCGAGGCCAATTCAGCGACTTCAGATGGCAAATTTTTGAATCCTGTTAATTTCAAATCACGGCTTAAAAACGAATGAACTGCATGACCTGCCTCGTGAACCATCGTTACTAAATCTCGTTGCGCTCCAACGGCATTCATAAAAATAAATGGGACTCCAATTTCATATAAAGGATAGTTGTACCCTCCAGGGGCTTTTCCTGTTTTTGACTCTAAATCCAAATGGCCCATATCATCCATCGTTTGAATGCAATCCGCGAAATAAGAATCTATTTTTCCAAGAATGGAAATCGTTCCCTCCAACATTTCTTTTCCTGTTTGGAATGGCTTTAAAGGTGCTTTTCCCTCGGGATCAACTTCTGCATCCCAAGGTTTAAACTTCGATTTCCCAAGTTTATCTAATTTCTTTTGTTGAATCTCTCGAACCAAAGGAACAATTAATGTTTTTATGGCTTGGTGGAAATTGAAACAATCTTCTTTTGTGTAATCAAAGCGACCTAAAGATTGAAATTTATAATCTCTGAAATTTGCAAAACCTGCATTGACTGCTAATTCGTGTCGTTTTACAATTAATTCGGAATATAAATTATTCAATGCATCAATATCTTTTCGGCGTCGATTGGAAATTTTATCAAAAATAGTTTTTCTTAAGTTTTCGTCTTGCTCCTTGAGGAATTGAGCCGCTTTTTGCATTGTGATTTCTTGCCCCTCATGCTCAATCGTTTGAGACCCACTAATTGCTCCGAATTCTTGACTTTTTTCATTTAAAAATGCTTCAATTGGGATATTTTCTTCTCGAAATAAATTCAGCTGGGTCTCAACTGAACGAAAATAAATTCGGAATGCATCTTCATTCTCATAATCTTTCACAAAGGGACTTTGCATCAATTTTCGATTCAACTGATCATCCAATGGAGCCAACTCAGGTTGGATTTTAGTAACAAAAAACGTGTATGAATTTGAATATTCATTGTTCTTCGTATCAATAGTCATCCGAATGTATCGCCAAGCTAAATCTTCTTCTAGAAACGCATCTAGCTCACTTCGGTCTTCAAGCCATTTTTCAAATTCAGCTTTACTTGAAATTGAACGATTCAGTAAATCGTCAAAATAAGGTTTAATTTTTTCAAATGAGTCGATTTCTAAATCACTCGGCAGAAATTTTCGCTGGGCTTTTTCAATTATCATAACAGACTGTTTTAACGCTCAATTTGAACGAAAGCAAAATTAATACATACAAAGTTGAGAAATTACTTTCCTCTTGAACTTCCCGTTTTGACAGGTGCTGCTTTTTTAACGCTTGCAGGTTTTGCAGCTTTAGCTGAAGGAACAGCCGCAACTGTAGTTTTTTTCTTTGGCTCCTCTTTTTTTGGTTTAGACTCTTTCGAAGGCTTCTCCTCAACTGGTGCCTCCATTTCTTCTGGCTTCAATAAATCCGCTTTTTGCAACAAATTATACCATTGAAAAACTTTACGAATATCTGATGGGTAAACACGCTCCTGATCATAATTTGGAAGGTGATTTTTCAGTTCCTTTTCCAAAACTTTCAGATCTTCTTTATGACTAACTCCTTCTTTACCTTCATTTTTGTCACAAATGGATTTTAGAACTTCAGTCAGTTTCACATCCTCATCATAGGTAAAAATGCTAATGTCTTCCAATGTTGATATTTTTTCAGAGGCATAGGCAGGAAAACGTTTTTTGTCAATCATCGATTCAACAATAACATTGTTTTTACCTTGCGCAACCACTTTGAAAAGACCCGGTCTACCAGAAATAGCGATAATACCTTTTAGATTCATAAACGAGCTTTATTTTGGGTAAAAATAGAAAAACTTTCAATTCAAAGTTCTCCCAAAAAAAATAAGTTATTTACAAATGTTTATCTACTGAAATAATTGCAATTAACTGTCAAGATTAAAACAACTTTATCTTATTCCCAAACGGAATAAAACGAGGAGTTTTAGACTGATAATCTTTGTATTTCGGATATTTTCTAGCAGAAATTTCCTCCGAAAAATCTGAACTTCCTTTGAAAAGGACTATTAGCAAAAGACATCCAGGAATCGACCAGTTGATCAATTCACCAGTAGCATTAACGCTAAACAAATAAAAAACAACCCAAATTGTTTGTTCCATAGCGTAATTTGGATGACGAACTATTGCCCATAATCCTTTGGAAACAAATCCATCTGCATATTCACCCAATGGTTCTCCATTTTTGATACGTCTGTGTTTTTCTGTTTGAAAGTCATATTGCTGTTGATCTGCAACATATTCAAATGCAACACATAAAACAAAAGTCAATGCCAACATCCAGTCAATGAAATTCAACGGGCCCGCATCCGCATTTAACGCTGTTAAGATTGGAAGTGTAAACAGAAAAATTAAAACATTTTGATATCCACTAATGAAGAATAAATTAAATAACATCCATATGAAACGATTGTTAAATCCCGGGCGTTTTCTTAATTCCTCCCAACGATAATCCTCTTCACCTTGCCAAAATTTCAATACATAAGCGCCTCTTCGAGCAAAATTATAAGTCAATCGAATTCCCCATATTGTTACTAAAACAGCCATTAAAATCATTCGATAATCAAATACACCTTTGTATCCTTGAAAACCCAGGAATGTCATTTGCCATACATACCAAATGGGAACGATACTCCATAGTTTATCAACCTGGGAATTATTTTTTGTCAATTCACCTACAATAAAACAGCAAGCAATTACTCCTCCAACAACGAATGACAGTTGGTTTAATATTTCCCATTGCAACAAAGTTGGCTCTGTTCCGAAATTTAAGGCTACAAATGGAACAACGATTACTGTGAAAATGAGAATAAGAATTGTGAATAACATCTTTTTATTTTTTATATCCTAATTTTAAACCATCAAGGATCATAAATGTTCCAGTGCTTTTGGCAACTAACTGATCTTTTTGATTTTGAACATCCGCTTCAGCAAAAATAATTTTTCTACCTTTTCGAATAATTTTGGATGTTGAAACTAGTTTATCGTTTTTCAATACCGCTTCAAAAAAACTAACCTTCATTTCCAATGTTGAAACTACAGAAAAATCTTTCTCAACTAGTGAAAGTGCACCAACTCCCATTGTAGCATCTAAAAGCGCAGAAATGCACCCACCGTGAACAGCAATTGGTGTAGCCAAATGAGCTTCGGAAACTTCTAACTTGTAAACGACTTTCCCGGGATCAATAATTTCAAAATCCATTCCAATTAGCCGACCGAACTGATTGTTTTTAATGTATTGTTCAATTAACGTTTTCATTATTCTTTCACGAAACTTATTCCAGCCTCAGTCAAATTTTGATAAATGTTCTGATTTAAATCAAAAAATACATCATTGTATTCGTTATGATTTACCCAAAGACGAATTGTAAAATTCAAACCTGTAGAACTCAATTCTTGAACAGCAATTTTATACTTCGGTGTCTTTAGTATTCTCGAATCTGCATTAACCGATTTTTCAATTAATTCAAATACTTTCTTGACATCACAACCATAGTTAATAGGCAAAAGGATGTCGAGTCTTCGATTTTTTTCTCGCGTAATGTTAACAATACTTCCATTTGCTACTGGTCCATTTGGGAGAATTATTACCTTGTTGTCGGGAGCATACAGATAAGTATTGAAAATCTGGATTTCCTTTACCGTTCCCTGCTGACCTTGAGCATTGATTGTGTCACCCACTTTAAATGGCTTAAGAACCAAAATCATAATTCCTCCAGCGAAATTCGATAACGTTCCTGAAAACGCCATACCAATTGCCAAACCAGCCGCACCCAAAACAGTAATAAAGGATGTCATTTGAATACCCAATTGAGTTATGGCTGTTATGACTACCATTATTTTTGATGCAAGGGATATGAAACTTCCTAAGAAAGTTACTAATCCCGCATCGACTTTGCTCTTCATCATCGCCTTTCTCACCAATTTCGAAAGAACGTTAGCAAGCCAAAATCCAATGACCAAAATAAAAATTGCCATCAAAAGATTGGTTCCAGCGCTAATTAACCAATGATTAATTTCTTTATAATTTATACCAAAAATTGAATTTTCGTTTAACATAATTTGAATCTTTCAAAGTGCAAAAATAAGGATAGTATTTTTCAAACTTCTAACTTATCTTTGAATATGTTTTTCATATTATCAAAACTACTTGCATTTGTGCTTTCCCCATTTCTCTGGTTTATAATTAGCCTTTTGGTGTTTTTCTTTCAAAAAAATGAA
Organism: Bacteroidota bacterium; assembly: GCA_016866415.1. Lineage (GTDB taxonomy): Bacteria > Bacteroidota > Bacteroidia > Flavobacteriales_D > Crocinitomicaceae > UBA952. Next base: position 9,260 of record VGML01000073.1, read on the forward strand.
GTTTGGAAAAAGCGATTTAAGTATTTGACAATCTTTCTCCTAGTATTCTTTACAAGTGGATTCCCAATTGGATTTTTAATCAGAAATTGGGAGATTCCCGGAAAAAAAATTGAACAGACATCGCAATATGACATTGGAATAGTCTTATCTGGAATGTTCGAATACAATCGTGACTTAAATACGCTTTCCGATCG
>VGML01000074.1 GCA_016866415.1 Bacteroidota bacterium
TTGGAATTCCTTTTCAGCGAATAACACACATTTTCATTTCTCATCTCCATGGAGATCACTTTTTCGGTTTACCTGGCTTGCTGAGCACAATGAATTTACTGGGACGAAATCGTGGCGTTACACTCTATGGGCCACCACAATTGAAGGATATTTTGACCCAACTTTTCGAATGCGGAGGACAAAAACTGATGTTTAAACTAAATTTCGTTCCAACCTCAACGGATGGTGAAAATGTATTATTCGAAGATCGATCAATTAAAATTACCAGTTTTCCATTGAGGCATCGCATACCAACAACAGGTTTTCGAATTCAAGAAAAACCGAAAGAATTTCGCTTAAACCCAGAGGCCATTGAGCAGGATCAAATTCCGATTGAATTTTATCATCGTTTAAAAAAAGGAGAATCTCCAATAAACGAGAATGGGAAAATAATTGATTTTAAAAAATATACGTCCCCTCCAAATCCAAGTTTTTCATATGCATATTGCTCTGATACAGCTTATTATGAAGAACTTATTCCTTTTATCAAAGACGCTACCCTACTTTATCACGAGGCAACTTTTACGGAAAAAGACAAAGCCCGCGCTCGACTTACATTTCATTCAACAGCTAAAGAAGCGGCGCAAATTGCAATGGCAGCAAACGTCAAAAAATTGATTTTAGGACATCTTTCCTCGCGCTATTCTGAAACTGACGAGCATCATTCGGAGGCATCGGCTTACTTTAAAAATACAACAGTTGCAGAAGATGGGATGAAAATGGATTTAATGTTATTTCATAAAAATTTTGAAAAGTAATTTTCCAAAACCTTGAATTTAAATATATTACACTCATTTTCAGAACTATAAATCTTTAGATATTATTTTTTTGAGTTTTCGAAAAGAACGTTTTGGCTTATTCTTTTTATCTAGCTACAATTTCTAATTATATTTACCACCTATTTTTCAGATATGGAAAAGTTTGATCTGGTTGTAATTGGTGGTGGACCTGCAGGTTACGCAGGAGCGATGAGGGCAATCGATTTTGGTAAAAGGGTCTGCTTAATCGAAAAGGACAAAGTAGGAGGCGCAGGTGTATACAATGGTGCACTTTCCTCCAAAACTCTTTGGGAATTATCGAATCGTGTTGCTGATATTAACGAAATGATTGTATCCAAAGGAAGATCAAAATTTGAATTAGACTGGGAGGACGTTAAAAAAAACCTCGCTGAAGCCGTTTTTGAGCGAAAATTTCAATATTCGGCGCATATAAAATTGCTGCAAACCGAAACCATGAACAAACTACTTCATTATGAAAGAGGTCATGGAAAACTGACTTCTAAAAATGAAGTTCAAATTACACACGAAGGAGAATCAAAAACAATTTGGGGTGAAAAAATTGTTCTTTCCACAGGAAGCAGACCGAGAAATCTACCTGAAATTGAAGTTGATGAAGAAACAATTTTGACTTCCGATGGAATTGATAACATCAAGGATTACCCGAAAAGTCTTGTAATTGTGGGTGCAGGTGTAATCGGTTGTGAATATGCCACGATATTCTCCAATTTTGGAAAAACAAAAGTTTATATCATCGATCGTCAAGAGCGAATCCTACCATTTGAAGACGAAGATATTTCCAAACTAATTTCAAAAAATCTCACTGATCATGGTGTGGTAATTCATTCGAACGCAAAACTCGAGCGCCTACAAAAAATAGATGGCGAAGTAGAATACGAACTTTCCTATCCAGATGGGACACATCAAGTCATTCGCGTTGAAAAAGCCCTACTTTCAATCGGAAGAATTCCAAATATCGAAGGTTTAGGCTTGGAAAACGCCGGTGTCGAGATGTCAAAAAGAGGAGTTCATATTGGCGACGACGATACCTTAACGAGCGTTCCAAATATTTATGCTGTCGGCGATGTATCCGGTCGTATTGCTCTTGTAAACATGGGGGAACTAGAAGCTAGACATGCTGTAGAAAAAGCATTCGGTAATGAAGCTGAACGATTGAACTACGACAACATTTGCACGATTATGTTTCTCAATCCGGAAGTCGCTTCCGTAGGCTTGAACGAACAGCAATGCGTCGAGAAAAACATTCCTGTGAAGGTAGTTAAAATAGATTACTCCTTAATTACGCGCGCCATTGCAATGCGTAAAACGCAAGGTTTCTTCAAGATCATCGTTACAAACGACAAAGAAATGCGGATTCTGGGAATGCGCGTGGTTGGTGCTCATGCCTCAACTGCAATACAAGCGGTGGGATTACTCATCAAACTGAACATGCCTATTGAAGTTCTATCCGAGTTGATTCATCCGCATCCATCAATTGTGGAAGGAATTCAGGAATGCGTGCGTATGTTGTTGAACCGCTCCATTTTCAAATCATCTGTGTTCAAGGATAAATTGGCTTGTTACTCACTCGTCGATGGGGTTAAAACTCCATTGGAACGCTTATAAATGAGTGTATTTCCTCAATACCGCAAGTTAATTAACAACAAGTCCTATTATCGCATTGAGGACGACAATCATTTCACAGAAATTCAATTAATTGGGAAAAAGGCATTCGAATTAAAAATCCATGCAGTGCAATTTCCTGAAAAGCTAAAGATAAAAGATATGCTGAATTGCGAGGAACCTTACATTAGAATCGAACAATCCGAATTTGATCGAGTATATAACAGTTTAAAGCATAGTTAAATAATCGAAAAATGAACCCTAAAGTAGATCTTTTTCTGTTGGATGGATGTGGAAGATGCAAACTCTACCAAACCCGCAATGCAAAGTCCATAAGTGGCCCGAAGAGATAAATACCTTGAGAGGATTCATATTACAATTCGGATTGGAAGAAGAAATTAAATGGGGATTTCCCTGTTATACGATGAATGGAAAGAACATACTTATGTTGGCTCCATTTAAAGAAAATTGCTCCATTAGTTTTTTCAAAGGAGCTTTATTGAAGGAAAATCCGATTCTAGAAAAGAGCGGCGAGAATTCAAATACATTTAGATTGATTCGTTTTCAAGGAATGGAAAAGATTTTAAAGGAAAAAGAAACAATTGAAAAGATCATTCAAGAGGCAATTGATATAGAAAAATCAGGGAAGAAACTGCCTAAGACCGATTATTCCGCAATTGAATTACCCGAAGAATTGGAAAATGCCTTCGAAGACGACCATATCTTTAAAACAGCATTTAAAAGTTTAACACCAGGAAGACAACGTGGATACATCTTGCATTTTTCGCAACCAAAACAAACTCAAACAAGAATTAATCGCATTGAAAAATGTAAACCAGCAATTTTAAATGGAAAAGGCTTGAATGAATAAACTAAAAATTTAGGAGAATTAATTCTAAGAAAAAATCATACTCAGCGATTCCCCTTCAAAAAAAAGGAAAAGTTTATTGAAATTTAGAGACAGATTGAATTAAATTAGTATATTCCTTTTTTCAATTTTAGAATTCCTTAACTTCGTTCAATGCTATTTCGCCGAATTTTATTGGCTCCTCTTTCCTTAGTTTGGTTCGTAGTTACCGAAATTAGAAATCGTTTATTTGATTGGGGAATTTTATCTACTTATAAAATACCGAATAAATCGATCTGTATTGGAAACTTAAGTGTTGGTGGAACTGGAAAAACCCCCATGACATCGTATCTCGCAGAAATGTTCTCATCAGACAACAGAGTTCAAATTTTAAGTCGAGGATATGGTAGGAAATCTAAAGGATTTTTAACTATTTCTGAAATGGAAAATGCTGAAAATGCTGGAGATGAACCACTTTTTTATAAATTAAAATTTAAGAATAGCGTTCAAGTAGCCGTTTGCGAAAAACGAAAAGCCGGAATCGAACAAATCGGTAAAGAAAACTTTGACTTATTATTGCTTGATGACGCATTCCAACATCGACATGTGAAAGCTGGTTTTACGATTTTGCTTACCTCCTACTCCAACCTTTTTGTCGATGATTTCTTGCTTCCTTCAGGAACGCTTCGGGAGAGTATTAAAAATGCGAATCGATCTGATTGTATTGTTGTTACAAAATGTCCTGAAAATCTTGATTTAAAGGAGAAAAAATCAATTGAAAATAAGCTAGCTCGCTTCAATAAACCTATTTTTTTCAGTCATATCAACTATCAATCATTTATTTCATTTGGAAAACCAGTTGAAACCATAGAAAAGGTAATTCTTGTTTCAGGCATTGCTAATCCCAAACCACTCGCAGAATTTCTTCAAAAATCAGTTGAAATCGAACAAATTAAATTTCCTGATCACCATCAATTCTCAAAGTCTGAAATTGAGGAAATTCACAGAAAAATTGATACTTTTGCAAACAATAAAACGGCTATTTTGATGACGGAGAAAGATTTTGCTCGTGTATACGAAAAAATCGAAGATTGGAAGTTAAATGAATATCCGTGGTATTACATTCCAATTCAAATGGAATTCGACAATGAAAAAGAGTTTAAATCATTAATAAACAATTATGTTAGAGCAATTTAAGGAATCTGCTTCATTCATTCAATCTCGAACAAATGTGAAGCCGACTATAGGAATCATTCTTGGAACAGGATTAGGAGGATTGGTGAAAGAAATCAGCGTTATCGATGAAATTCCATACGAGCAAATACCAAATTTCCCGGTTTCAACGGTTGAAAGTCACTCCGGAAAATTGATATTCGGTGAACTAGGAGGGAAACAAGTTGTTGCCATGCAAGGACGTTTTCACTATTACGAAGGTTATTCATTGCAGCAAGTCACTTTCCCTGTTCGCGTCATGAAGTTTTTGGGAATAGAACGTTTGTTCGTGAGCAACGCTTCAGGTGGTGTAAATCCCGACTTTGAGGTTGGTGAAATCATGATTCAAAATGATCATATCAACCTTTTTCCTGGAAATCCCCTAATTGGTAAAAATATCGACGAACTTGGTCCTCGATTCCCTGATATGAGTGAGCCTTATGATCATTCAATGATCGAATTAGCGCTTCAAATTGCAAAAGAAAACAACATTAAAGTTTCTGTTGGATCCTACGCTGGACTAACTGGACCTACACTTGAAACTCCTGCAGAATATCAATATGTAAGAAATACAGGTGCTGATGCAGTTGGGATGTCAACCGTTCCGGAGGTTATTGTGGCTCGACACATGGAAATTCCTTGCTTTGCGATTTCAATTATTACAGACCTTGGTGTAAAAGGAAAAATTCAAAAAGTAAGTTTACAGGATGTTATTGAAGTCGCTAGCCGTCAAGAACCAAAGATGACGATCATCATGAAAGAATTAATTTCGCGCGTTTAATATGAACGAAGAAATTCGAAATAAATACGAGGCCGTTATTGGATTAGAAGTCCATGCGCAAATGTTGACCAAAACGAAAGCCTATTCGAATGACATCAACGAATATGGTGCGCAACCCAATACCAATGTGAGTGTCATTACGCTAGGGCATCCGGGAACATTGCCTGTAATGAATAAAAAGACAGTAGAATTTGCAATTCGTTTGGGATTGGCTTGTGGATGTGAAATCGCCAGTGACCAATATTTTGCTCGTAAAAATTATTTCTATCCTGATTTACCCAAAGGTTATCAAATTACGCAAGATAAAACGCCTATTTGCACAGGTGGAAGCATACATATTCGCACAGACGACGGATCAGAGAAGGAAATAAAGTTGACTCGCATTCACATGGAAGAAGATGCAGGGAAAAGCATACATGACGTGGATGTATATGATACATTAGTTGACCTTAATCGTGCTGGAACACCTCTTTTAGAAATAGTTTCGGAGCCGGATATTCGTTCATCACAAGAAGCATACAATTATTTAACTGAAGCCAGAAAACTAGTTCGTTACTTGGACATATGTGATGGAAATATGGAAGAAGGTTCCTTGAGATGCGATGCCAATATTTCAGTTCGTTTGAAAGGTTCAGAAAAATTTGGAACGAAAGTCGAAGTTAAGAACATGAACTCGATTCGAAATGTTCAACGTGCCATCGAATTTGAAATTAATCGCCAAATTCAAGCAATAGAAAACGGAGAATCGTTGACGCAAGAGACTAGAGCTTTTGACGCACTCAAAGGAATAACTATTTCCATGCGAACAAAAGAAGCCGCTAACGATTATCGCTATTTTCCAGAGCCCGATTTACAGCCACTTTTCGTTGATCAAAAACAAATTGATGCGATAAAAAGTGAAATGCCCGCCTTGCCAAGAGACTTATTTTTGAAATATACCAAGGAGTATGGCTTATCAGAATACGATGCTTATAATTTGACTGACAACAAAGGAATTGCACTCTTCTACGAGGAACTTATTCAACTGACTAAAAATTACAAATCTGCAGCCAATTGGATGATGGGCGACGTAAAATCATATCTAAACGAATATGGAGTTGAAATCGAAGAATTCCCTTTAAAACCAAGTATTATAGCAAGTTTGATTCAATTAATTGATGAAGGTAAAGTATCTACATCAATTGCTTCACAGCGAATTTTTCCAGTAATGTTAAATTCAAATGATTCGCCTTTGCAAATCGCCGAACGATTAAACTTGATTCAAGATTCGAACGAAGACACCCTAAAAGGATTTATTCGTCAAGTCCTCAAAGAGAATGAAAACGAGGTTGAACGCTATCGAGCCGGAGAAAAACAATTGACTGGATTTTTCATGGGTAAATTAATGAAAGTTTCACAAGGAAAAGCGGATCCGAAAATTGCTAATTCACTTTTAAGACAGATGCTAGAATCATAACATGAGAAATCTACTAATTTCCTGTTTAATTTTATTACTTTCTGCTTGTTCCTCTGATGACAAGGTAGATCCAACTTTTAGAATTTTTTTGCGAGTGATTGCTCCAATTGTTGGAATTTCGATTGTTTTTTGGATTAAAGAAGAATGGAGAAAAGATAAAAGCCCAAATTACACACTTGAAGAACGATCCAAAGAAGTCCAAAAAAAAATCAAAATAGATAACTTGAATAAAAAAATTGATAATACAATAGAGGAATTAAATAAAACAAACAATATAGATGAAGTTATCAGATTAAACAAAAAACTTGATGGATTAGCTAAATCTCTAAAAAAAATAAAAGAATCATAAAATGAGCTTTTTTCAAAAAAATAAGACACTAGTTATCCTATTGATTTTCGCAATTTCAATTCCTATCATTTACTTATCATTGAAATCGAAAAATTCCAATGGACAAGAAATGGAAAAACCAAAAGATAATTTTTCAATTTCGGGTAAAATAACAGGTGCTGGAGGTTTCCGAATTTATGTCGAAGCACCAAGCGATCGAGGAATGATACCCGTCTCAGATACCTTAATTAATCCAGATGGCACTTTTCGTTTAAATGGAAATGTTCCCGGACTAGGGATCTTTTTGTTGAGATTGGGAGCAAATCAAGAGAATGTAATTCAAGTCACGATAGAACCGAATAACAAAATTTCATTGAATACAAGTCTTGAAAACTTCAAATACGAACCAAATTTGTCAGGGCCGTCATGGGCAAAGGTTTTGAATAAACATCAGGAGGTTTTACGCACATTTGAAAGCGAACAAAAAGAGCTAATGGCTAATGAAGCTTCGGCGAGTAAAGAAGAAGTGAATGCTGCCTTTATGGCTTCCAAAAAAAAAGTGGAAGACTTTGCAAAAGCGAGCATGATTGCTGATCCGGGAAATGCATACAACATCGTTTTATCGATGGCATTATTACCAACCACAAGTTTTGATCAGTGGGATCCCGATAACTTAAAAGTTTTAGAGGCCGTCGCTCAAGGTTTTGAAAGTAAATATTACGGACAACCCGCTGCGAAAACAATTAGAAGTCAAGTCGATCAAATACAAAGTGCCTATTCTCAATACGCTTCAACCACAAACGGAACAATTACTGCTCCTGAAATTGCAATGAAAAATCCGGAAGGAAAAGAGTTAAAATTGTCTGACTTAAGAGGAAAAGTAGTTCTAATCGACTTTTGGGCGTCTTGGTGCGGACCTTGTAGACAAGAAAATCCAAATGTTGTAAGACTTTTTAAAAAATATCAAAACAAAGGATTCACCGTTTTTTCCGTTTCATTGGATGAGGACATCAATGCATGGAAAAGCGCAATTCAAAAAGATGGCTTGATATGGCCGAACCATGTAAGTGATTTGAAAGGATGGGAGACACCTCTTATTAGAGCCTATGGTTTCGACGCTATCCCTTTTACAGTATTAGTGAATAAAGAAGGGAAAATCATTGGAACCAATTTAAGAGGTGAACAATTGGAACAAAAATTGGAAGAACTATTTTAAAACATATGAAAAAAGTACTAATCATACTTGCTGTTTCAATTTTTGGAGTTTCAGCATGGACACAATCAGAAATTGATGTCAAAATTTCAGGGACTATTTTTAATTCGAATGTTGACACATTTAAAATATCTCAATTCTTTGGATCCTATTTCAAGGATTATGTCAGAATTCCAGTCGATAAAAAAGGTAATTTTAATTTTATCGGGAAATTGCCCTTTGAAGATTTCTATTTTCTCCGAGTCGGCAACAACAATGTAAATCTTATTCTCCGCGATAAAAGTGATTTAAAAATTTATGGCGATGGGAGCAAGATTCGTGAATTCTGTAATATTATTGGTTCTGATGAATCAAAAGCATTTTTTGATTTTTCTTTAATTGCAGACAAATGGAAAATGAAATCAGACTCAGCCATGTCGGTTCTGCAACAGGATCCAAGTAAAGAAAAAGCAATTAATGAATACATGCAAGGTCAATTCATGAATTACCAACAAGAGTTTCAAAATTTTGTGAATGCAAACCAAAATTCTCCTGCTTTAATTCTTGCTTTAAACAGCATCGATAAAGAGCAAAACTTTAAAGATTATGAGAACTTAATGCTTCAAGTTCAGAAATCATTCCCGAATAGTCCAACTGTAAAAAGTTATTTTCAAAATTACTTAGCTGAAAAACAAAAAATTGAGGATCAACTATTACTAGCTCCCGGGAAAATTGCACCTGACTTTGAAGAACAATTAGCAAATCCAATTAAAAATAAAAAATCACTGAAATTATCCGATTTAAAGGGAAAGGTTGTTTTAATCGATTTTTGGGCGTCTTGGTGTGGACCATGCCGAAGAGAAAACCCAAATGTTGTAAAAACATATGAAAAATATGCCAAAGATGGTTTTACAATTATGAGCGTTTCGCTTGATAACGACAAATCAAAATGGATAGAAGCAATCCAAAAAGATAAGCTTTCTTGGCCTTATCATGTAAGTGATTTAGGAGGATGGAATAGTAAAGTTGCTCGCTTATACCA
>VGML01000075.1 GCA_016866415.1 Bacteroidota bacterium
GCAATTGCCAAATCATACCATCCTTGACCACCTGCATCAGCACCGTTATTGAAACCTAGTATGTTGGGTGTTGTTGATTGTGAAGTAAAACTGGTTCCACTATTAGTAGATCTCATCAGTCCTTTGTAGCCACTATCTGTATTGTTAGCAGCGAGTAAGTAAACATATGCATTGTTGCCAGCTGTAACAGCCATTGATAATCTTCCAATGCCTGTAAGTGGTAATGTTACTGTCGTCCAAGACGCCCCTCCATCTGTAGATCGTTTGAAAGTAGTACCACAAGCATAAACTGTATTAGGGTCTCCTGGTTTAAATTCTCCATCGCTACACGCAAAACTACCTGTTGCAGTTGTAAATGTTGAACCACCATTTGTTGATCTAAAAATCCCAGCACTGGAAAATACAATAATGTTTTGAGTGTTTGACGGATTAATCAGTACCCGTCCAATTGTACGACCTTGATTAACAGTCCAGGTTAATCCTGTTGTGTTCCATGTAGCACCACCATCAGTTGATTTTAAAAGTCCGATGCTATAAGTATCACTTCCGTCAGAATCTCCAGTTGCTAAATACATTGTTTGCGTATTTGTTGGATCGATCGCTACATCTGAAACTCCAATTACGGTTAATTGATCTGTGTTTGTCGTCCATGATGTTCCACCATTGGTTGTTTTCCATAATCCGCCATCAGGTGCTCCAACCCAAATGGTATTACTATTCGTAGGGTCAAAGCGAATAAAATTTAATCGACCAGCTCCACCTCCAGTAGGTTTACCAATAGGTCCTATTATCGACCAGTTTCCATTTGTTGACTTTGGAATGCCTGCTGCAGCTAAATCGGCCTCCCATTGTTTGTAATTTTTATAATTTTGAGAGGGTAGCGTTACATTTCCTGATGGATATACTCTGGGTGCCATATGATGCTCCCATCGCTTAAATGCCTTATAGCCTTTTCCTTTTTGGATGGTTTTTCCGGCCCAATAAGATTCAAAAGCAGCTTGTGTTTCGTAAAAGTTAGCATTCGGATCTTTCATCATTTCTACCCATTGTTGAGAGAAGGATGAGTTTGAAATGGTTAACATGGAGATTGTTATCCAAAAAACGACGTAAATTCTTTTCATAGTTTGATGTTTTAGGATACCAAATTATTGAATTTAAATGTAAAAAAGAAGAAAGTTGATAAGAAATTACGATTGTTAATTCCTTTAAAATGGTATCAATCTGAAAATAAAGAATCTACAAATTCTTTTCGGTCAAAAAGTTGTAGGTCTTCCATTTTTTCACCTACACCGATATATTTTACAGGAATTTTCATTTGATAGCTAATACCAATGACAACACCACCCCTTGCCGTTCCATCTAGTTTTGTGACCGCAAGTGCATTAATGTCTGTTGCCTGAGAAAATTGTTTTGCTTGTTCAAAAGCATTTTGACCAGTAGAACCATCTAGAACAAGTAAAATTTCGTGCGGAGCATCTGGAACAATCTTTTCCATAACCCGTTTGATTTTACTCAGCTCATTCATCAAATTAAGTTTATTGTGGAGTCTCCCAGCGGTGTCAATAATGACAACATCTGCATTTTGAGATTTAGCTGATTGAAGCGTATCAAAAGCAACGCTCGCAGGATCAGCACCCATTCCTTGTTGTACAATTGGAACATCCACGCGTTTCGACCATATAATGAGTTGATCGACGGCTGCTGCTCGAAACGTATCTGCTGCGCCTAGCACCACTTTTTTTCCTGCTTTTTTAAACTGATAAGCTAGTTTTCCGATGGTTGTTGTTTTTCCTACACCGTTCACACCAACAACCATAATAACATATGGGTTTCCATCAGTAGGAGTAATGATTTCAAGTTGACCATTTTGATTGGAATTGTTCTCTTCTAGTAATGCGGCAATTTCATCACGAAGCACGTGGTTCAATTCATCTGTACCTAAAACTTTATCCCGAGAAACTCTGGCTTGAATTCGATCGATAATCTTAAGTGTGGTTTCAACACCAACATCAGAGCTAATGAGAATTTCTTCTAGATTGTCTAATACTTCGTCATCAACTTTTGACTTGCCAACAATAGCTCGAGCAATCTTAGAGAAAAAAGATTGTTTTGTTTTTTCAAGTCCTTGATCAAGACTCTCCTTTTTTGATCGAGAAAAAAAATCGAATAATCCCATTGGTCAAAAAAAAAGCTCCCAAAGTGGAAGCTTTAAAATTTATTGTTTATCAATTAATTTTTTGCAAACCACTCTTTTACTTTATCGTTGTGAACGATTTCTTCTTTAAATGTGTAAGAACCTGATTTATCAGATTTCACCATTTTAATTACCTTGGTGTGTTCCTTTCCACCACCTTTTTGAAGCGAAGCTACTACTTTCTTTGCCATCTCTTATTTATTTAATTTCTTTATGAACCGTGTATCTTTTCAAGACAGGGTTGAATTTTTTAATCTCCATTCTGTCTGGAGTATTTTTTCTATTTTTTGTCGTAATGTAACGAGAAGTTCCCGCCATTCCAGAATCTTTATGCTCTGTGCACTCAAGAATTACTTGGATTCGATTACCTTTACTTTTCTTTGCCATTTTCTTCTAACTTTTGCTGTTTCGCAACAGGTTTATTTTAAAAATCCTTTTTCACGAGCCTCTTTCAAACAAGCAGTTATTCCTTTCTTGTTTATTGTTCTCAAAGCGGATGTTGAAATTTTCAACGTAATGAATGAATTATCTTCTGGAACAAAAAACTTTTTTGTTACTAGATTTGGATAAAAACGACGCTTCGTTTTTCTGTTCGAGTGAGAAACGTTATTTCCCACCATTACTGACTTTCCTGTTAATTGACAAACTCGTGACATGTCTTTTTGTTTTCTTTAAAATATAAAAAGCGACTGCAAATATAAGTATTTCTTTTAAAATCACAAATAGAAAATCAAGATAATTCAGTTTTTCTGTAAAGAATTTCAAAAATAGTTTGAAATCAATATTTTAGCTCGAATTTCTTGGGTGAAAACTGAGAATGGCTTCGCGTAAAAACCGTTGATCCAAGTGTGTGTAAATTTCAGTTGTGGTTATTGATTCATGACCCAACATGTCTTGAATGGCTCTCAAATTAGCACCGCCTTCTATTAAATGTGTCGCGAATGAATGCCTGAATGTGTGGGGTGAAATGGTTTTGGTTAATCCAATTGCCTTTGCTAATTCTTTGATAATTGTAAAAATCATTACACGTGTTAGCTGACTTCCTCGTCGATTTAAAAAAACTATGTTTTCATGTCCTTTTGTAATTTCCTGGTTTCTTCGGATGTGATCGTTGTATAATTCAATTTCTTTTTGAACTTGCGGACTGACTGGCACCAATCTCTCCTTATTTCCTTTTCCAATTACACGAATAAATCCTTCTTCAAAATACAAATCGCTGAAACGAAGGTTTATTAACTCACTTACACGAAGGCCACAGCTGTAGAGCGTTTCAATAATTGCCCGATTTCGGTGCCCTTCATTTTTGCTCAAATCAATCGCTGCTATCAATGCGTCAATTTCTTCTATTGTTAATATTTCAGGTAATTTTCGGCCAATTTTGGGTTGTTCAAGTAATTCGCTTGGGTCATCCGAAATAACATTTTCTAATAGTAAAAACCCATAAAATTGTTTAATTCCTGAAATAATTCGAGCTTGACTACGAGCGCTGAGTCCTAAATCAAAAAGTTCGGCGATGAATTGTTTTAAATCGTTGTAAGTTATTTCGGTAGGACTCTTTTGATTGGAAACCGCGAAATCACAAAGTTTGGCCACATCGTTCTGGTATGCGAGAATTGAATTTTCAGCTAAACCCTTTTCGATTTTCAGATATGAAACAAAATCCTTAATATAGCGACTCCAATTCGACACAATGAAAATATTAATTGTAAACGGTCCAAACTTAAATTTACTCGGAACTCGCAAACCACAAATATATGGTAATGTAAGCTTTGAAAATTATTTCGCTGAATTGATATCAAAATTTGATTGTGAATTGGAATATTTTCAATCCAATGTGGAAGGTGAAATCATCAACAAATTGCAACAAACCGAAGTAGATGGAGTTGTTTTGAATGGGGGAGGTTACTCGCACACAAGCGTCGCGATTCGAGATTGTATTGAATCTATTTCAACTCCCGTTGTTGAAGTTCATATTTCAAACATCGCAGGACGAGAGTCATTCAGACATGAATCTTTACTAAGTCCTGTTTGTGCGGGTTGTATTCTTGGATTCGGACTGAAAGGATACGAGTTGGCAATTCGGTTTTTTACTAATAAATAGTGTTTAGAGTTAAAAGTTAAGATTGAAGAGTTAATCTTGCAAAGGATTAATTAATTTATAATTGCTTAACTCTTTCGCTTTTCACTTTTCAATCAAAAATGAACGTTTCAGGATTTTAGTTGTATTCAACTTTTTTAAAACTAAATTCCATGAAAAAACTTGTTTCTCTTTTAGCCATGTCATTGATTAGTTTAATGACAACGGCTCAAATCAATCCACCAAAAAGAAAGGTGCAATTGGTTATTTTATTCGATACTTCAAATAGTATGGATGGGTTAATCGATCAAGCAAAATCACGTATTTGGGCAATTGTGAATGAAGCCAGTGATTTGAAATACAACGGGGAAGTTCCAACGCTTGAAATCGCAATGTATGATTATGGAAATGATGGACTTTCGGCTGCTTCGAATTACATCAGGCAACAAACGCCATTCACTACTAATTTAGATGTGGTTTCGGAAAAGTTATTCTCCTTGAAAACAAATGGTGGTTCAGAATTTTGTGGTGCCGTAGTCCAAAAATCGTTGAACGATCTTGCTTGGTCAAATGATCCGAAAGATTTGAGGTTGATATACATTGCTGGGAACGAACCATTTAATCAAGGACCAATTAATTACAAAGAAGTATGTTCGCAAGCCACAGCAAAAGGTGTTTTCGTAAATACGATTTATTGTGGTGATGAGCTACAAGGAATTCGTGAATTTTGGAAAGAAGGAGCTACTTGTTCCAAAGGTGAATATTTCAGTATTAATTCCAATCAGAAAGTCGTTTACATCGAAACGCCTTATGACGATCAAATCAATCAACAAAACATCAAATTGAATGGAACTTATGTGGGTTATGGATCTGTTGCTACTTATAATTTATCCAATCAGGTTACACAAGATATGAATGCCGCGGTTCAAAGTAAATCCGTAGTTACAGAGCGTGCTTTGGTGAAATCTAAAAAATCAGCTTATAAAAACGGTGATTGGGACGCAGTTGATGCAATGGAAGCTGATACGACTTTTCTCGATAAGGTAAAAGATGAAGATTTGCCAACCGAATTGAAAGGGAAATCCAAGGAGGAAAAAGAAAAATACATCAAGGAAAAAGCTGAAGAGCGTGATAAAATTCAAGCGGAAATTGGTCGCTTGGGTGTCGAACGAGAAAAATACATTCAAGAAGAGATGAAAAAAAGAAATGAGTCTGGTAAAACTGATGATTTTGGCTCAGCCGTTGCAAAAAATTTGAAAGAAAAAGCAAAATCTTTGGGTTACGAGTAGTAAAATGAAACCTTCTTGAGCATTCTCTTGTTTAAAGAATTATGCACGAATTAGAGTCGTATTTTAAATCCATTCATCCAGTATTTGCTGCATTTTTAGCAACTACGTTTACATGGCTTGTCACTGCGGCGGGAGCGGCCCTCGTTTTTTTCTTTAAGAAATTGCATCGCGGAGTATTAGATGGCATGCTCGGTTTTACTGGTGGTATTATGGTAGCGGCTAGCTTTTGGTCTTTGTTGATGCCATCCATCGAAATGTCTGAAAGACTTTATCCTTCGTTTCCTTGGTTGCCTGCAGCTATTGGTTTCTTAATCGGCGCTTTGTTCCTTTTCTTTTTGGATAAAAGTATGCCGCATTTGCATATCAATTTTGGAGAACATGAATCAGAGGGAGTTAAGACACAGTTACACAAAACGACATTATTAGTTTTAGCAATTACGATACATAACATTCCAGAAGGATTAGCTGTAGGAGTTTTATTCGGAGCTGCAGCACATGGAGTTGAAGGGGCAACAATTGCCGGTGCAATTACATTAGCAATTGGAATTGGAATTCAGAATTTTCCCGAAGGATTTGCTGTCGCAATGCCATTAAGAAGGGCAGGAGCGAGCCGTTTCAAAAGCTTTTGGTACGGTCAGCTTTCAGCAATCGTGGAACCAATTGCGGGAGTTGTTGGAGCGGTCGCGGTCATTTACATGGAACCAATTTTACCTTTCGCTTTGGCCTTTGCCGCTGGTGCAATGATTTTTGTCGTTGTCGAAGAGGTAATTCCCGAAACACAGCGAGATAAATATACAGATGTCGCCGTTCTTGGATTCATAAGCGGATTTTTAGTCATGATGATTTTGGATGTCGCTTTGGGTTAATTCCGAAGAATTCAACTGTTAATCATTATTTTTGTCTAAAATTTCAAATGGAATACATTGACCCAATTTTAGATCAATACGTTTGTGAACATACATCTCAAGAAGATGAGCTGCTCAAGAAAATAAATCGCGAAACACAATTGGAGGTACTTCAGCCTAGAATGCTTAGTGGACACTTCCAAGGGCGGGTTTTGAGTATGTTTTCTAAAATGATTAAACCAAAACGAATTCTTGAAATTGGAACGTATACTGGATACTCCGCTCTTTGTCTTGCTGAAGGTTTAATAGCTGATGGTGAGTTGGTTACAATTGACGTAAACGAAGAACTGGAAAATCGAGTTCGTGGATATTTTAATAGTTCAGAATTTCGTAGCAAAATAACATATTTGGTTGGGGATGCTATTCAGTTAATTCCAACAATCAATGAAAAATGGGACATTGTTTTTATAGACGCCGATAAATTGAATTATTTGAATTATTATCACTTGGTTTTTGACTCTGTTTCTGTTGGAGGCTATATTATTGCAGATAATGTTCTTTGGTCGGGAAAAGTGACGGATTCAACGAAACAAGATCGGGAAACGAATTTACTGCGTGAATACAATCAAGTTGTGCATAATGACCTAAGGGTAGAGGAGGTTCTAATGCCAATTCGTGATGGACTAATGATAGCAAGAAAGATCAGTGAATAGTCATTTGGAAATAAAATTAACTGCAGATGGTTCAAATACAATCTACTTGCATGAATTAAATGAAAATTACCACTCATTTCATGGTGCGATTCAAGAAGCTAATCATGTGTTTATTAAAAATGGTCTTTATCAATTTGCTTCTGCATCGGAAATTTCAATTTTTGAACTAGGCTTCGGGACAGGCTTAAATGCGTTGTTAACTAACTTGTGGGCTGAAATAAATAAAGTGAAAATTCAATACACTTCAATTGAAGCATTCCCTGTTCCAATTGATATCTGTAAAAAAATGGATTATCCATCTAAACTTGATCATTCGAGTTCGGAAGTTTATTCCAAATTATTGGATGCAGAATGGGGGCAACTAGTTTCTCTTTCAAAGAACTTTTTCATTCATAAAATAAAAGGTGCAATCCAAGAATGGTCCAACAATCAGAACTTTGATTTAATTTATTTTGATGCTTTCGGGCCTCGTGCTCAACCTGAAATGTGGGAATTGCCAATTTTGGAAAAAATGTTTAACGCTCTTAACGACAATGGAATTCTAGTTACTTACTGTGCCCAAGGTCAATTTCGTAGGAATTTAAAAAGTCTTGGATTTAAAGTAGAATCTTTACCTGGTCCACCAGGAAAAAGAGAAATGACGATTGCAATAAAAAATTAACAAATATTTTACTTAAAAATAATTGTTCTTCCAAAAAAGAAAATTACTTTTGTATTGAAAATTACAGTTCATAGATGTAATTTTTGAGTTATATAGTTTTAGCATGGTTTAGCAGAAAGAGGAACAAGTCGAGGTTTGTTCCTCTTTTTGTTTCATAGGCGTTTCAATAATTCTCTGATTTC
The DNA here is from genome assembly GCA_016866415.1 of Bacteroidota bacterium. GTDB lineage: Bacteria > Bacteroidota > Bacteroidia > Flavobacteriales_D > Crocinitomicaceae > UBA952. Next base: position 7,962 of record VGML01000075.1, read on the forward strand.
ACTCAAGATTAGCGCTGTTGCTCCCCAAACAATTTTATCTTGCAAACGAAAACAAGGAACATTTTTTAATTTCGAATTCTTAGAAATTTCAATGTCAATTTCAGTAAGGTTATCATCATTTAGTAAATCAGAGCAGTTAACGATAAAAATGTCATTGACCTCACGTGACGATAAGTCATATTTGGGAACTTCTTCATGCCAATATAAATATGGATAAACTTCAAAATTTGAAACTGGGATATAAACTGGCGTAATTTGTCCAATTAACCTTGCTTGATTCATCGCGATGTTAATCTCTTCAATTGATTCGCGTCGAGCCGTTTCCTCCAAGTCTTTATCAAATAATTCTTTTTTTCCTCCTGGGAAAGCGATTTGTTTGCTGTGATGTCCTTCATATTCCGAACGCTCAATTAAAATAAAATAAATCTCAGTTTCTTTTTTGAATAGATGAACGCCAACGGCAGAAAGTTTTACTTCATCAGGTTTTTCAATATGTTCAAAACGTAAAGGATAGAATTTTTTATGGGCTTCAATCCCTGGTAATTTTTGAAGCTCATTTGAAAATCGATCTAAAAATATCATTTGATTGAACGAATAATTCGTTTGAAGTCATCAAGGAAATAAATCATTTTATCCTTTTTGCCGCAAAACTGAATTACGTAATAGCGATTTTTTTTCTTGATTGCTGCGACATAATAAAGCGAAGAATAATCCTCTTCCCAACTGTAGGATTTCTGAAAAGGTTCGGTTATTGTCACCATTTTACATGGCTGGTTACACTTGATAGTTTCCATTTCCGAAACTTTACCTACTTGAAACACAGATTGCTTGCGTTTCAAGGCAGCATCCTCCAAAATTGCATCCAATGGATTTAATAGGTCATTTATAAATAAAATATTGTTTAGCTCATGCTGTTTTATTTCAGAGAGACCAAAATAAAGGTTTAAATCACCAAAACTAAATGTCCTAATATCAGATCCATTTGTGCAAACTGATTGATAATTATTATAATCCCTTGTGAATTTTTTTGGTAAGATAAATTCGATACCATTGTAGTTTATTTTAAACGGAGTTTTGAAATCAAAATTCATGTTATTTTGATAGATTTCTCTTGCTGCCTTTCGTTCAGTTTTTGCAGGGCAACCCGTCAAAACAATAATTGATAACAAAAAACCAA
>VGML01000076.1 GCA_016866415.1 Bacteroidota bacterium
TTCCAGCATCTCTCGTTCTGTTGTAAACTTCTAAAAATCCTGAAGTTTGAAAGGATGTTAATGTTGAAGCAGTAGTAGCCTTAATTGAAATTCGCGGACTCAACAACTGACCATTTGAACCAATATTCAAAATTTCCAGAATCATTCCTTGGATATCACCTGCTTGGATTCCTGCCGCAATCAATTCATTTACTGTTAATAGTTGCTGAAAACGTGAACCTTTATTTACCGTATTGAAAATTGCAGATGAACTACTTGTTCCAGCATTTAGAGGTGATGAACTTAAACTTGCGGAGGCTCGCTCTTGCTCTATTCGTGTATATGTGTCAAAAATAGCATTTGGAGAAGGAGTGTAATCAATGGTTCCAGGACTCGCCCAATTTGCCAGAAAACGATTTCCGTCTTTTCTTACTGAATCATAAACTCCTGTATGATCAAAAACACGAGTATAAGTCAAATAATCCCATTCACCACAGTTGTATTGATCCCACGTAGTTAAAGGACTACATTTTAATTTGTAATACATGAGCACTTTCTCAAAACGTTTTGTGTTGAGCTCAGGAGGGAAATTGAAATTCGCTCGACGTGTCGTAATTGAGTCAAATGTGAATGTTTGAACCCATGTGGTATCTTGGGAAAATATATTTGTAAAAAGGAATAATTGAATGAGAATTAGGGCTCTTTTCATATGGTTGGGTTTTAACAAATTTAGGGAAATAAATAGGATTTGAAATTGTTGATTGGCATTTAAATGCTTCAAACCTTTCGCGGTCATCAACGACTTCATTTGAGAAATTACTACTTGGTTTAATTGTAAAATTCAACCATATGATGAAATTCCCTATTGAATTAATAAAGCTTTAACACTCTTCATTTTGCTCAAAACGACCAATTGATCAAAAGTTGCCTGATCACGCGGATTTCTTACGGATTTCGGATTTTGATTCTTCCATTGTTGTGCGGTCATTCCGAATAATGCGACATTCAACAAATAATGGTTTTCTGAAATCACAAATCAGAAGTTGCAGATATAACTATTTTAACATTGGTTTAAAAAAGCAACGGTTAGTTATTCAACGATGAACTTCTCGTTTAAGACACTGTCTTCATTTTGAATACGAATGAAGTAGTTACCACGAACTAATTCATTTTCCAATTCAATTTCATTTTCAGACGGATTTAACTCAAAATTATTATTCGAGTAAATTATTCTTCCCAAATTATCAAAGATTATAATTTCAGATTTAGTTGTATGAATTGTATTTGTATAGAAGTTTATACGATTCGAAACACGCATAGGATTAGGTATAACAACTAAATTGTTTTCTGCTATTTCAACAATTTTTTCAAAATTCAATTCTTCTTCTTGCATAATCTTTGCCGTTGCACTCAGGTTTGTAGATGGACCAAAAACTAATCTCATATTTGGTCTGTAATAACTTCGAGTTCCAGTTGAATTTAATGCAATAGCGGAACTTGCCAAATTTGCCACACGAAACAAAGCCTTGTAATCAGCAAGGATAGTAGATTTAACAATTGAATTAGTTCCAACAGCACTATTGTTAAATGAAACTGTGATAAGTAAGTTCATAGTTTGATTATAATTGAAGGTTGTTGGAAATGTATATGTATTCCATCCATTTGTTGTTGTAACTGTTCCCGTATATGTTGATACAGAGGTTGTTCCTGCTAAAAAACTCGAATTCGTATAAGCATTAGAAGAAGTGTGTGAAACTTTAATTGTAAACGAATTTAAAACGGTTGAACTATTCGTGGAAACTTGAAAGGCAATACTCTTTAATACAGGTGTTTGTGAAGTCCAGCCAGCCGCGACAAGATCGTTTTTTGTAATGATGTATTGTGATAATTCATCCATGTTTGAGGAGGCGTATGGATGACCCGAATAGGCCGTGGTGCCAGAATTCATGGTCAAAGTCACTTGAGGTGGTGCCAATGTGCTGAAAGTTTTTACAGAAGAATAAGAACTTGTATTACCACTACATGAACTCATTACTTTAAATTCGTAGGATGTTGAAGCATTTAATCCACTAATTATTTTTGAATTGGTTGTTGAATTGGTCGTTGTCCAAGTGGAAGAGTTAGTTGGTTTGTATTGAATGGTATAACTCACCGCATTATTGGCAGTAGTCCAATTTAGGGTTGCTGAATTATGTGTTATTGAGGATGCTACAAGCCCAGTTGGAATACCACAAGCATTACAATCAGTAATTATTTGGTTTGCCGAAGTTCGTATATTGGGAAGTCTTGCATATAAATCATTACCAGGGCAGGCAGTTTGACCTATGTCTCGGTGCCCACAAATACGCGATTTAGTTTGAATACCAAAATTTTGAGTTTGAAAAGAAGCAGAGGAAAGTGGGTCTAATCCTTTAAAATCAAACCACCAAGCTAAAAGATGTTTTACCTTATCTAGCTGAGCAGTAGTTGCAAGTGTTATATCCGCATTCCCCGGAAAATTTACACCAATTGATGTACTGTTTGAAACTCCAGCATGAGCACCTCTGACATCTGATGTAGTAATATTTGGGTTATATCTTCCTTGAAAAAAATTTCCGTTTTTATCTACTAAGTAATTGTATCCAATATCTGTCCAACCTAATGTGTTAACATGATAATTATAATAGGATTGGACAACAGTTTGACCAGATGTATAGGTGTCTGGACTAGCTCCGTGGTGGATAACAACATGCGTTGCGTCTATATAGGTTGGCGTATAAGTTGTATTTACTTGAGAACAAGAAGCGGCGCCACCGCACCATTGAGAGCGAGTAATCATGGATGGGAAACCGGGACAAGTAGTAGATTTTTCCTCTGATTGTGTCGGTTTCATTTTTGGTAAATCATCTTCTTCAGTTCGAGCATTTCCATCAAACATGACAATTTTTAGGGATGTAGGGGTCTCTGGATACTTTATAATAATTTCAAGTTCTTTATGGCTTGACGCGTCATTTGTAAAGATTGCATCTGTCCAAAACATTTCTGTTGGTGTTTCATTTGGTTTTACTTCGGCACCCATGTCATACCATTTCGTCCATTCTCCAAATGAGTTTCTAGAACGATAACGCACTTGAAAAAGATCTAATGCTAAGTTAACATTGGAATTTTGCCATCCTATTCCAAAACATGAAAAAGAATGGTTTGGGGTCAATTTTAAAGCCACCGAGTTTGTTCCTGATAGTAATTCTTGACCCAATAAAATTCTCGAAGATGGAACGCCTCCCTTTATAGAATTGTCTTCAAATTGATTTTGATTAATTATTAGTTCCTTTTGAGCCGTAAGAATGGTGGTAAAAAGACTAATTAGACTTAAACTTAGAAATTTTTTCATGGTATTTTTATTTAATTACTTGAAATCTTTCGGTTAAACATATGTTTTCTGATTTAATATTAAGGAAATAAACCCCTTGATTTAATTCCGAATCCATATTTATACTATTTTCGAATGGATCTAAAAGGTAGTTTTCAGCACGATATAAAATCCTTCCAAATTCATCATAAATAGATAGGTTAATTCCGATTTCAGATTTTAAATCAGTTATAAATTGAAGTTTTGTATTAGCAGTCATTGGATTCGGGTATACATAAAGCATTTTTGATTCTAACACTTGCGTTTCAAGTTCTATATCCTTTTGTTCTTCCGTTTGCTTTCCCATACCAGCATTTAGAGCGCCAAATTTTAACCGCATATTTGGACGATAATAACTTTGAGTACCACTAGAACTTGAAGCGATTCCTGAACTTGCTAAATTTTCTCTTCTAAAAAGAGATTTATAGTCTGAAAGAATGTTTGATAGAACTATTGAATTTGAACCAGCACTGCCTACCTGAAGCCACTTTATCTTTGCTGATGAACTCGTAATTTCTTGTGTTGTAAGACCCGTTGGAGTTGAACAAGCAGGCGCATTGTAGTAGTGGTACCAAAGTGTATTATCAGGACCGATAGCTTGTTCAAATGCCGCTTTCCCATATTGAATTTGGTTTCCAACAGTTGAGGTAGAAGATAGATATCCCCCCTGATGAACCTGTGTCCATTTCCCTGCAGGATCGTTGCATATATAGTGTGTACCTGTAAATCCTGTAACAACCATTACATGACCATAACTCGTGAAATAGCCATGAACAACCATAGGTTTTCCTTGTGCAAGAAGAGCATTCATTCCTTGAAAAGAACCCGAAGATGTGCTAATGCAATTTGTAGCAAGCCCTTTGCTTTGTGCCACTGAATTACAAACGGTATTAGATCCAGAGACAGTTTGCGCCTGAGAGGTACCATATTGGTTACTGATCCAATCTGGAGTTAAATTTGATGCTCCGTAATATTTTAACAACATGGCAATGGATGTGTTTTGACATGAACCCCCGGGATTTATGGAATTACTATATTGATAAAAATAGGGAACGCCAGTTACGTTATATTGAGAATTAGCGCAAAATGAAAAACTAATTAAACATGAAAAAATAATTTTTTTGATCATAATTTTAGTTTTAGCAAAACAAATTTAGAGTTGTCTAATGGTGTGTCAAAAAAAAATGATTATACATTGATTATACATGTATGATTTTAAAAACTTAATGGCCTGTTTTGGGTTTTGATTTGAAAAGGAAGAAACTCTTAACAATTTAAACATATCTTGTAATTCAGAATCTTTGTAGTTCCTTATGAGAACAAAGAAAAATAATTCGCCCAAAGAAAATGCTTCTGTGAAGAAACCATCTACGAAAGGAACGACGGAAACTAAGAAAACGGTTACCACTCGTGATAAACGAAAATACATCGATTTTAAAATTAAAGTCAAAAAAGATGATCCGCTTCCCTCGTTTCGAGAGGATAATATTCGGCTGAATAATTGATTCAAACCGGAGTTGTTTCTGTGAATGGAAAAATTGAAGGAGATTGGCTATTCTAAAATACATTATGAAGGAAAAACAATTCGAGCTGCACATTATTATACCTATGTAATACCGACGATGACGAAATCAATCGGTAGCGGAAACTGAAAAAAATCTGTTCGAAAACGGGTTCATTCCAATGGCAACTTTATGCAAAGCAGGTGATACAAAAATTTCCTGGAAGAGTGTGAAAAATTATTGAAGGTGAAGTAAAAGAGTTGTAAATTAGTCTTTTACATTAATTAATTGATCACCATGGAAAAGACATTTATCTTATTTTTGTTACTTCTTGTTTCAAATTTAAAAGCCCAAGTTTGGTTTGATTTTGGTTTAAATGGCTCCCTTAGTTCTGGTTTATACATGGGAAATTCGTTTTTTAGCGATAGCCGATTTAATATTGTTCCGAAATTGAACAATGCATTCGCACTTAAAATAGGCGTTAATACTTCAAACAAGCATTCTGCAGTCATTGAATTAGGATACGGAAAACGCGCTTATGCCATTGACCAAGCATTTGTTCCAGGGCAAAATGACAATTCCGTCTTCACACAACAAATTAATTTCAGTGGTTTTCAAGGAGCGTTGCTCTATCGAAATACGAATGAAGGTAGTTTCATTGAGGTTGGTCCCATGTTTAGTATGATTCAAAATCAAACATATTCAGATCAAGTTTCAAACTTTTACAATAATCAAACATTTTTAACATCGAAAGTTGTCCGAGGTGTTTTTGGATTAGGGGCTTATATTTTAGGAAACGAGCGGGTTACATTGGTTGCAGGATTTAGATTATTGTACGATTTTTCAGATTTAAGAGCAAAAGACAATATTGGAGAAACGTTTCCTTTTCAAAACTACAACGAATCGGATTTGTATAAACCGCTTCATGCACTCGACTTTCAATTAAACTTGGAGTTAAATGTATCATTAGGGTTTCTTGCAAAGGCTTCTTGCGGAAAGAGGAGTGTTGTTTTTGAATGGTAATTCCCCCGCTCCGCTGGATTTGCAATCCCGCGAGAGGTCTTGAAGTGATTCGTGAGCTCCTCCTGACCAAAATCATTCGTAACTTTACATCATGGAACAAAAAGAGTGGTTTGCGAGTTGGTTTGACACAAGTTACTATCATCAATTGTATAACAATCGCAATGAGGATGAAGCGAAATTATTCATTTCCAATTTGTTGGATTTTCTGAAATTAGATAAAAACGCCAAACTACTCGATTTAGCTTGTGGTAAAGGTCGTCACGCGAAAACGCTTAATGAATTTGGTTACGACGTTTTGGGTGTCGATTTATCTCCAAATAGCATTTCGATTGCTTCCGAGCTGAAAAACGAGCATTTGAATTTTCAAGTGCACGACATGCGTGAACCAATTCATGGAAAGACATTTGATGCAGTTTTCAATTTGTTTACAAGTTTTGGTTATTTCGATGAAACAACTGATAATGAACGTGTTTGCAATGCGATTGCTAAAATGTTAAATCCACATGGCATCTTGGTAATTGATTTCATGAATGCGAAAAAAGTGATTGCGAATTTGGTTTCCAAAGAAGAGAAAACAGTTGATTACCTCACCTTTCACATCACACGTCAATGCGATGGTAAACACATATTCAAACGGATACAATTTGAAGATCAAGGAGAAAAGTATGATTTCACAGAACGCGTACAAGCATTAAAATTAAATGACTTTCAAACGCTACTTGCTGCTGAATTCCAAATTCTTCATACCTTTGGAACCTTTGATTTGAAACCATTTGATCCTTCAATATCGGATCGACTAATCATCATTGCGCAGCGAAAATAATGAGTTTGACCTTCGTTTTTATTTGCTTGTTTTTATCCGTCATTTCAGGTGGACTTGTCGTTAGTTATCTTAAAGCGACCAATAAAAGTCAATTCATTAAACTTTCGCTTGCTTTCAGTGCAGGATTTCTATTGGCAATCATTTTTCAGCACTTGCTTCCGGATATTTATCAGGACAAAGGAACACAGGTCGGCTTGTTCATCTTACTCGGATTTTTAATTCAATTAATCTTGGAATATTTCTCAGGTGGAATTGAACATGGACATGTTCACGTTCACAAAGGTCAGACATTACCATGGGTTTTGTTTCTTTCACTTTCGGTTCACTCGATCATTGAAGGAATTCCGCTAGGGAATCAATACGCAGGAATTGTTTCTAATCATTCACACGAACATAGTTCACTTTTCTGGGGGATCATATTTCATCAAATTCCCGTTTCGATTGCCTTGATGATTTTGTTGGTAAATACGAATTTATCACAAGTGAAAGCTTGGCTTGTTTTATTGATGTTTGCAGCAATGAATCCGATCGGTGTAATCTTAGGATTTAAAATTTCTCCCGAACAAATAGGAATCGATATTCACGTGATTTTGGCTATTGTAGTGGGAATGTTTCTCCATATTTCAACCACCATTATTTTTGAGACATCCGAGAATCACAAGTTCAATTTACTGAAACTAATTAGCATTTTGATTGGCTGTGGTTTGGCTATGCTGATGTTTTAATCGAGGCAGAAAGCTAACTTATTCTTACGAGGGAGGATTCAAGAGTATACTTTTACTGCAGAGCTGTCGCGGGCCGCAACTTAGCCTGCCGACCGCAGGCGGGCTCTGACTTTCTTTGACGCTGTATGAAAGTTGGGCGGGAGTGAAACATTTTTTTTTACTTAACGAAGTTATATTTTCTCGTTTTTAACCTCCAATCCCATGACAATCAACATCGCACACATGCCCCAAATCGGAACAGCGGCTTTGTCAGTGTCTAGAAAGTTATTCAAGAAAGCGTGCGAGAAATAGGTTGTTAATGCCAAGATGATACCCATGACAATTGTTCTATTTTTTCGATCTGAAATAGGGTATTGGTGATAAAGTGTAACGGCCGAGTAGAAAATGGCAATTACAACAGCTAAAAATGTAAGTAATCCTAAAATCCCCATTTCAGAAAGTGCGCCTAAATATTCACTGTGAGCATTGCCTAAGTCTCCGAAATTAGTTGAAATTATTGTCAAATTTTCAGGTTCTTGAAAAGGAGCATATTCAAACGCATATGTGCCTGGTCCATAGCCGAAAATTGGTCGTTCCTTGAACATGGAAATGGCACAACTCCAACGATTGATCCGTTCCAAATTTGAGGCATCTGTTGAAACATTAGCAGCACTTTGAAAGCGTTCGTTAAAGGACTCAGTGGTATGTTCGTTTTTATTCCTGGCTAATTCCATTTCGATACTGTCCCATTTTAAAAACACAATTAGTAAACCAATTAAGCCTATTCCCAATAAAAATTTGAAATTCACACGATAATAAACAATTAATCCCACCACAACCGCTATGATTATGCTCAACCAAGCCGCACGTGTGTATGAGAAATACAAGCCCACCAGAATTATTGTAATTATAAAAATCAATATCGCCTGAATAAGAATTGTATGTCTCTTATACCAAAATAAACAAATCGAAATTGGTAAAATCAAGGCTACAATTGCTCCGTAAATCGTATGATCCTTGAAAAAAGGAGCCATTACCCAATGACCTTCTTTTTCTCCGAAATTATACTGGGCATGATGCTGTAAAGTATATAAAATCGTTATACAAGTTCCAATAATGAACAACCAAAGGAATAAAATCCGATTGGACTCCTTGCGAAAAAAATAAGTCCCGAAGACTAATACCGGGATGAAAAACCATAATCTGGCCAATAAAAATTTAAATGAAACTAGCACATGTAAACTTGTAATGGATGAAATAAAAATCCAACAGACAAATATTGAAACGGCAATAATTATAGGATGTTTCCAAATTCGTTGATCTAAAAAAGAATGTCGAATTTGCATTGCAGATAATAGCAACATCAAACCAAATAAGAGAGGTTCAGTTGGAATAAATAATCCAAAACTTTGGCTGAATTCCTCAATATTTATTGAAAGCGGTGTGAAAAATGCAATGGCCAAAAAAAGTTTTTCGGTTTGATAAATTGCAAAATAAATCATCATTAATCCAATAGGAAATAATGATAAGAGGGGTTGGTCTAACAAAAAAAAGAGAGCTATTAAACTAGCGGATACGAATGCCGCAATTCCAAAAACAACGTTTTGAGAAAGCAGTCGCACTATGCATTGAGTTTAAGTTCTCTTAATCGCAGTCTGATTAATAAAAAGAAAACGCCAAAGATGAAGCCACTTATGGTCGAAACCAGGA